>JAZGGY010000394.1:0-4007 GCA_036480675.1 bacterium
CGCGTTGGCCGTGAACTCGCTCGCGGCGGCGGGTGCGTCCCGGCTCGACGTTGCGCCTCTCGCCCAGGCCGTTCGCGAGTCGCAGATGCGGCGCGGCTTCTGGCGGCAGCAGGTTCCGTTCGGCGAGCGGTGCTGGCTCGAGCCGGTCCGAGCGGGCCGGGCGTCGCGGTGGGTCACGTACCGCGCGGCTAAGTTCCTTTTGTGGTATTACGGCGCCGGCTTTTCGGAAAGTGATTGCGATGTTAGCTGTTATCAATTATAATCGCGTCAAACGAGTGGAGCCCGTTTGATGATTACGGCAGTTATAAAGTTGATGAGACCCCGGCAGTGGACGAAGAACCTAATCGTCTTCGTGGCGGTCGTTTTTTCGGGCCGCGTTTTGATATTGGCGGACGCTTTTAACGCCGTACTGGGTTTCGTTTTGTTTTGTTTTCTTTCCAGTAGCGTTTACATTTTAAACGACGTCTTAGACGCGCCCTACGACCGACGCCACCCGGAGAAGAGGAACCGCCCCATAGCTTCCGGTAAGATTTCGCCGACCGCCGGCGCGTTGCTATGTGCGGCCTTCGCCGCCGCGTCGCTCGTGGGGTCGTTCTGGTTGTTGGGTTGGAAGTTCGGCGCATGCGCGACGACGTACTTCGTCATTAACCTCTTCTATTCGTTCGGCGTAAAGAGAGTCGTCATCCTCGATTCCGTGACCATCGCGTTGGGTTTCGTATTGCGGGCCATCGCCGGCATCTACGCCATAGTTGCCGAGCCGGGCCAACTATCGGAGTGGCTACTGATATGTACCTTCTTCCTGGCGTTGTTTTTGGCGTTTTCGAAGCGGCGCGGCGAAATTACGGACCTCTCGGAGCACGCCGCGGACCACCGCCCGATTCTGGCCTCCTATTCCCCCAAGTTAATCGACGAGATGATAGGCGTCACCACCGCGTCGTCGGTGATGTCCTATTCCCTCTACACCATTTGGCCCGGGACGGTCGCGCGTTTGGGTACCAACAAAATGATCTATACCATCCCGTTCGTGGTATACGGGATATTTCGCTACCTATACCTCATATATATGAAAGGAAAAGGCGCGCAACCGTCCGCGATTTTGATCACCGACCGGCCGCTGCAGGTGAACATTTTGCTATACGTAGCGGCCGTCTTCGTCATTCTATACGTCGTTAAATAACCGCGGCCGGCCGTTGGGCGTGAAGATAACCAAAAAAGCGCAGATCCTGTTGGGGTTGGGCGTCAGCTTGGTCTCGGCCGTCGTGTTAGCGGCCGTGATCGACTGGCGCGAGTTCGCCGCATCCCTCGCCCGCGTCAACTACTGGTATTTAATCCCTGCCGTTTTTTGTATCGTGGCTTCGTATTACTGCCGGGCGCTGCAATGGCGGTACGTCCTCGGCGGGGTCCGGCGGCTGCCCGTCTATCCCCTTTTTCGTATTACGATGTTGGGGTTTTTGGCCAATACGCTCCTGCCGGCGAGGTTGGGCGAAGTCGTCAGGGCGTACATCCTGGCCCGTAAACAACGGTTGTCAAAGGGGACCGCTTTCGGGTCCGTTATCGTAACGCGCCTTCTGGACGGCGCCATATTATTCTTGATATTGGGCGGCTTCGCGATTTTGATACCGGCAAAAATCGCGGGCTTAAAAGCCGGTGGGACGACCGGTTTCATAATTTACGCCGCCATAGTGAGCTTCTTCGTGTTATTCTATTTCAAACGTGAAACGGCGACGAACATCATCAAGTTCATATTCGCGCCGTTCTCGAAAAGGCTCGCCGTTAAGATCGTCCGGTCTTTGGATAAATTCATCCAAGGCTTCAGTTGCTTCAGGAGCCCGGCGGATTTGGGGAAGGCATTCCTCTACTCGGGTGCGATTTGGTTGCTCGTAGCGTTATCGTACTATTTCGTTAACCTCGGTTTTGAATTTACGTCGTCTCTCCCGCTCTATGCGCCGTTTCTACTCGTTGCCATCGTCAGCCTCGCGATATCCATACCGTCGTCGCCCGGCTTCATAGGGACGATGGAACTCGGCGTATTGGCCGCGCTGCACATAATTGAACCGGCGCTTACTCGCAGCGAGGGGTTATCGTACGCCATCGTCGTTCACGTTGTCCAAGTCCTACCCGCGGTCGCGATCGGCCTTTTTTACCTGTGGACGGAACACCTGACCATCGCCGAGTTGGCAAAACCAGAGGAAATCCAAGCGGAGGCCCCGTCTACCGAGAAGGGAGTAGGCTATGAATGATACCTTTATCGAACGCCGCCGGTACCCTCGCGCCGACGTAGACTACAAAGCAGTTTTGGAGACGGCCTCCGGCGACAAGGTCAACTTGCGCACCCGGAATATTTCCGGCTCCGGGATTTACTTTTACACCGATAAGAGGCTTACGGAGTTCACGGAGGTGTCGCTCACGGTGTCGTTGCCGGCCGTAGGGAAGATGAAAGAGCTTTCCTTCCATTGCCCGGGCGTGATAGTCCGCGTTGAAGAGGGGGCGGATGCGTCGGATTGGCCGTTCGCCGCGGCGGTACATTTCGCCGGGATTGACGACGGCCACCGGGCAACCATATGCGCTTACGTCGACGCGGTATTGGCGGAGCGGAAGAAAGAGAGCCGGTAGTAGAGCTTCGACGTGAAGGTCGGGTTTAGATACGGTATATCGGTGGCGTTGTGTACGGCGTTGGTGGTTTCGGCCTGCAGCTTCGCCAGGCGCTACCCGCGAAGTTACAACCGACCCGGCGCTTATCGCGAGGTCGGCGAGGCTTCGTATTACGCCCGCGAAGCGCACGGGAAAACCACGGCCTCCGGCGAGAAATTTAACATGAACGCCTACACCGCGGCCCACAAGACGTTGCCATTTGGGACCAAAGTCCGCGTTACCAACTTAACCAACAATAAGAGCGTCGTCGTGCGTATCAACGACCGCGGCCCCTTCGTCGCCGGTCGCATAATCGACCTGTCGTACGCCGCCGCCAAAAAAATTAAAATGCTCGACGCCGGCATCACCGACGTCGAGCTCGTCGTCGCAAAATAGCCTTAGTGCGTTTGGACCAAGGCCGTCGCGAGCTCCGCCAGCTTGTAGAGGGAAGCGACGGCGATTTTTTCATCGGTGGTATGCGGTTTTTCCATACCGCAGCCGAGGACGACGGCGGCTATGCCGCGCTCGTTGAATACGTTGGCGTCCGACCCGCCGCCCCCCGCGACGAATTTCGGTTTCAGCCGTACGGCTCGAGCGGCGCGTGAGAACAACGCTACCGGCGCGGCGTCTTCAGTAAGGTGGTAGGAATCGTACGCTTTTTCCCACGTGATGTCGACGTCGCCGCCGAATTCCGCGGCGGCTTTTTTCGCGACGTCGGTTACGTGGGTGACTTGGGCCGCTAGTTTCGAAGCGTCGTGAGAACGTACTTCGCCTTCGATCCGGGCGCTCTCCGATACGATGTTCGTCGCCCGGCCGCCGGAGATAAGGCCGATGTTGGCGGTGGTTTCGTGGTCTATCCGCCCCAACCGCATACCGGCTACGGCCGAGGCCGCCATTTGGATGGCGTTGATGCCTTTTTCGGGCTCGATGCCGGCGTGAGCGGCGCGACCGCGAAAGGTCGCCCTTACCGTTTCCGATCCGGGGGCGGCGTTGACGGCGTACCCGGGCGGTTCCGAAGCGTCCAGGACGAACGCCGTTTTGCTAACTATGGGACCGTAGTCGGCGTGCTTCGCCCCCAGGAGGCCGATCTCTTCGGCAACGGTGAACAATATCTCGAGCGGCCGGCGCTCGCTTAGGCCGTCGGCGACTTCGGCCAACTCGAGCAGCACGGCGACGGCGGCGCGGTCGTCGGCGCCGAGTATCGTATCGCCCTTACTGCAGACGTAGCCGTTCCTGACCCGGGGCTGAACGCCGACGCACGGTTCAACCGTGTCCAAATGCGCCACCAGTAGAACGGGTTCTCCCCGGCCGTCTATTTTTACGAGCACGTTGCCGGCGTCGCCGCCTATGGCGTCGCCCGCGCCGTCTTCGGCGAC
>JAZGGY010000395.1:0-9808 GCA_036480675.1 bacterium
ACGCGATCTCACGGGCCAGGCCGAGGATGCGACTCGCGACGGTGGCGACGCCGATTACGCCCGCGGCGCGGAAGAAACGGCCGCGGCCGCTCTCCTCGGGTTTTTTAAAAACTTGCTCTGCGGCCACGATTATCTTAGGATTTGAGTATGGTGAAAGTTGTGTTGTTGGACCGCGACGGCGTTCTCAATCGGGACAGCCCCGATTATATCAAAAACGCGGGCGAGCTGGAGGTATTCGCGTTCGCGCGCGACGCGGTGGAAACGTTCAAGGCCGCCGGATGGTTGGTATACGTCGTATCGAATCAGTCCGTCGTCGCGCGGGGCCTCGCTTCACGAGGGGACGTCGACGGAGCGACTTCAAAATTAATCCGCGAGGTCGGGCCGGTCGACGGCGTTTTCTATTGTTATCATAAACCAGAAGACGGCTGCGATTGCCGCAAGCCCGAGCCGGGTTTGTTGCTCCAGGCCCTTGCGGCCGCCGCCGCCGTCGGCCCGGTCGATGAATGTTGGATGGTAGGCGATAGTGCGCGCGACGTCGAGGCCGGCCGGCGCGCCGGATGCCGCACCGCCGTCGTGCTTACGGGCCGTTTGACCGCCCGTGAGGCGAAAGGGCTGGAGCCCCCTGTCGACGTCGTCGCGGATAACGTGGGGGAGGTAGCGAAAATTCTCACAAGACTCCGGGCGGGCTGATAAAAAAAGCGGCGGGGTTACGACCCCGCCGTTCCGTCACGTTCGCACCTTAGCGTCCGGCCGTCACCAGGCGCCTTCCTCTTTTTGGACTTCCAGGTTGAAGACGAGGATGTTGGCGGCCTGTAACTCCTTCATAACAGATATAAGTACGCCGTACTCGACGTTCTCCTCGGCGCGCACGTTCGTAATTAATTTATCCACCGGGACCCCGGCGTTGAAAGCGTCGATGCGCGCTTGCTTAACCTTCTCGGTAATGTCGCCCTGACGCTCGATGGCGACGTTATTAACGTAGACGACGCCCCGGCCGTCGACGACGACCGAGACGATGTCGACGTCTTTCGGGATCTTGACGCCCGCTGCCGCGGAAGGTAACGTTACCTCTACGGCGTCCGGTTCTTTGAAGGTGGCCGTCATGAAGAAGAATATCAACAGCAGTATGATGACGTCCACCATCGGCGTCATATCGATGCGAATCTGTACCCGCCGCTGCATTTTCCGTAGCATGTTATTTAGTACCCCTTCGCGCTCTTAGCCGCCCGCTTCGGCCGTCGCCGCCGTCTCGGGCACTTCCTCGAGCTGGAGCGAGATCTTTCTAACGCCGGTTTGCTCCGACGCCATCTTGAACTCGTCCAAGACGTCCATCATCCGGGAGTATTTCGCCTCCGGCGAGACGTCGATAATAGTGATGAGGTTGGGGTTTTCGGTCTGGCGGGCGCCGATGTACTTGCCCAGCTCGTCGAGCGATACCTCTTTTCCGTCCCGGTTCCGCGTATCGATGACAGAGACGGAGCCCGCGTCGTCGACCTTTATGGTCAGGACGTTGGATTCTTTGACCTTGACGAACTTCTCGCCGGCCCCCGGCTTGGGTAGCCTTACCTCCACCGCGGCCGGTTCCTTGAATTGGGAGGTCATGAAGAAGAAGATGAGCAGCAGTATGATGACGTCTACCATCGGCGTCATATCTATGTAGATGCTGATCCTTCTTCTAGCGCCCTTACCTCCTCCCCCGGCTGAAAGATCTGCCCCGGCCATATGTTATTCCTCCTTCGTCGTCAGGAGGGCCAACAGCTCGTTCGACGATTCCTCGAACGTGAAGTTGAATTTGTCTATCCGGTTGAGGTAGTAGTTATACGCGACGATGGAGATGATGGCGACGGTAAGGCCGCCGGCGGTGTTAAGGAGCGCTTCCGAGATGCCGGTGGCGAGTTTGTTCGGGTCCGGCCGCCCCTTGGCCGCCAGGGCTGAGAACGCCCGGATCATCCCGATGACCGTTCCCAGCAAGCCCGTCATGGTCGCGATGGAGGCGATGGTGGCGATGAAGATGAGGTTGCGCTCCAGGAGCGACGCTTCCATGGCGTTGGTTTCGGATATGGATTGCTGGACTTCCGCCCTCGTCGTCGCGGCGTCGTATTGGCCTTTTACCAGTTTATATTTCTCGAGGCCGGCGGCCAGTATTCGGCCCACCACGCCTCTCTGGTCCCTGCAAGCGGCGACGGCGCCGTCGTAGTCGCCATCCTTGACGCGCTCCCTAATAATGCCGAGTAATTGGACGTGGCCCATCTTCCCCTTCGCCGTGTAGTAGAACGCGGCGCGTTCGACGATGTAGAATGCCGTCAAGAGCAACAGGAAGAAGAGCATGTCGACCAGGCCGCCGCCGCGCGCCACCACCGCGCCGCCCTGCCCCAGGACGTTGGCGTTGTCCGTGTTGTAGATGTTCTCTTCCATCCGGACAGCGCCGCCCATGCTCGCCATGGTGTCGAAGACGAACGACAGGTTCCGGCCCATAACGAAGAACCAGATTACCCACCACGCGAGGTAGATTGCGAATAGCACGAAGAAGATGGTAATTATTATCCTTCTCATTCTTTCCGTCCTCTCCTAACGGCGTTATCTCTTCCAAGCAAAAGAGTTCAGCGTTTTAGCCTGCGCTCCGACAGTAAACAATAATCGAGCAAGTTTGCCGAAGCTTCTTCCATCGAAAAGACCAGCTTATCTATGCGGCTGAGGAAGTAGTTGTAGAACATTACCGCCAGGATCGCGACGATAAGGCCGCCGGCGGCGTTGATGAGAGCCGTCGCGATGCCCTGGGCCAGTTTCGTCGCCGCGATCTTCTCGCCCACGCCCGTGGCCGAGATGGCGGCGAACGACTGGATCATGCCGACCACCGTCCCGAGCAGGCCGATGAGGTTGGCGATGGACCCGATGGTCGCGATGGGGATTATGTTGCGCTCCAGAAGCGCGCCCTCCATGACATTCGCTTCTCGCAGCGCGAGGGTGAGTTCGTATCGGAGGCCGCGTTCGGCCAGCCGACCCGTAAGCCCTTTGTATTTCTTGATGCCGGCGGCGAGGACGCGGCCCACGGAGCCCAGCTGTTCTTCCGCCGTTTTCTCGGCGGCGTCCAGGTCTCCATCTTCGATCGACTCTTTTATCCGAGGTAATACTTTGTCGGAGGGTATTTTCCCGCGCGCGAGGTTAAGCGCCCAGAAACGCTCCAACGCAAAGGCGATAGTAAGTATCGAAACGAAGAACAAAACCGCCACCAACGGGCCGGCCTGGTAGATCATATCCATCCGTCGAGTCTCCTTCCGTTTTGCAAAAATTAGGATAAACGCGCGTATATGTCAAGTATTTTTTTGCCGCGCGGCCGTCTCGTCAGAATATTATTTCGAAGTTACCGTTTATACCGATGGTCATGTAATCCTGGGCGACGCCGGAGTAATTCTTGAAGCGCGTCACGGTCCCCGTCACGTCGGCGCGCAGGTTGGTCGTTACGTAGTAGCCGCCCGAGACGGTGTATTCCCACTCGTCGGTGTCGTCCTGGGTGGCCTCGACGCCCCGGACCCTGGTGAAAGAGACGCCCGCCGTCAGGTTTAGCTCGTTGCGCCACCGGAGCGTCCCCAGCAGCGGGACCTTGAAACCGTGCGGGTTGGCGACGTCGTAATACAGAATTAAGGTCGGGTTTTCTTCCTTCAAAAGGTGAACGTCGCCGGTCGGTTCGTTGGTATTGGGGTCGATGTCCTGGGTTTTGGTGTGGGTATAATAGTAGTCCGCCCGCGTCCGGAAGTTCCGCGTCCACGTCGCCCGCCACGAGATGCCGGGCTTCTGTTGCACTTCTACGTCGTTGTTCTGTTGGTAAACCCGCCTCCTGACGTAGTCGATTACTAACGTCGAGCGGTTGAGGTAGGCCGCGACGAGGGGGAAGTTCTTGACGCCGTAGAGCTGGCACGTCACGTCCGGGAAGGTGGTGCTTATGGTTCGGAAGGGGTCTCCCGTAATGATCGATAGCTCATTGGAGTACGAGAAGTCGAAGTCGGTCTGGATGAAGTCCCAGTTCTCCCACTTCGTCCCCTCGCGGTAGCCCAGGAACTCGAGCGGGTGGAAGCGGTTGTTGACGGTTATGCTGTAGCGGCGCCGGGAATTGATATATTTATTATAGTTGTCCGCGAATTCGGGCAGGACGTAGTTGCGGCCTATGCGATACCACATCGGCGCCCGCCCCGACATATCGGTGTAGCTCGACGAGCGGACGAGGTCGTAGCTGGGCGTTACGGACCACTTGTTTATGCCCCGGGCGCGCTCGCCGGTCAGCTTGCCCACGTCCACCGGCACCGAGAAATTGTACGAAGTAGAGAGCGACATGTCCAGCGATTCGAATTGGCCGAGGTTGGGGCCCCGGTCCATCGTCGGCGGCTGCTCCTCGGTTCCCAACAGGACTATTTCGCGGTAGCTGCTGGTGTACGACGTTCCGGGCCTAAGGCCCTTGACGTAGAAGTAGTTGGCGCGCAGGCCGTACGTCTCGTCGAACGATTCCTCCGTCTTGTCTACGCGGTCGCGGGCGTACTCGTAATCGTAGGAGGGCGTGACCTCCAAATCTTCGATGGGCTCGAACTTGACGGAGCTACGGCTGTCGTCCGTCACCCAGTCGGTATTGGTGCTCTGCAGCTCTTCCTCGGCGTAAGTCGTCTTCCGGAAATCGCGGTCGAAGTCGCTCCGGATGTTGGTCGGCAAGTACCTCTTGCGGGGGTAGACTTCGTAGTCTATGCCGCCGGCGTAGATGTCGGACTCGACGGTGCGGCCGTACTTGTAGCTGACCGAGTCCGAGTTCTTAAAGGAGAAGTCGCCGCTGGGCAGCTTGTATTTGGAAAACGCGACGGCGATGCGCCGCGAGACGCCGACGGTGCGCCCCTGGGCGTAGATGGACCGCTTGGGGTCGAACTTCTCCTCGGTGATGGTCTCCGCCTCACTCACCGCGCCGGAGAGCGGCATCCGCGCGTTCCACAGGTCCGGCATGAATTTCGCCAGCTCGAGCGTGGCCTCCGCGTTCTTGCCGGTCGTTGTGGAGCGGGCCGTGGAGGTGGTGCCGATCTCCTCGAAGCCGGAGGTCACGTTGCGGAAGCCGCCGCTCAACTTTACAAAATTGCCGAAGTCGAGCGAGGTTCTGACGCGCATCGCCCTTCCGATTAACGCCTCGGGCTCGAGCAGTAGAATGTCGTTCACCCACACTTCGCGGTAGGCGAGGAATCCCCCCGAGCCGCCGTCGCGGGGCAGCTTGGTGCGTACTCCCACCCGGGTCTCGACGACGTTGATGAGCGACGGGTCGCCCACGACGCGGTAGTGCTCGTGGACCACCGCCTCGTCGGCCTCGATAAACGGCTGCCCTTTGGCCTGCAGGCCCAGGAAGCGCTCCAGGTCCACCGTCACCACTTCCCATTCCCGCGACCCCCGCATCTGCGTCAAATACTCGTAGTAGTTGTTCTCGTCGGCGCCGAAGCGCACGAAGAAAATGTCGTTGTCGGAGGGGGGAGCGCCGCGGTCCTGCGGCGTGCGGTTGAAGTAGTATAAGCGCATCTTGCGGTAGTGGGTGTAGTCCTGGCCCTGGTAGGTGGTGTAGCGGGTGGACCCCTCCGGCGCGCCCTCCTCGTCCAGCCGGCCGTTGGCGGCGCCGACGTGGTACGGGCCGACGCCTATGTCCTCGCCCGGGTCCAGTATGCCGTTGTGGTTGGCGTCCTCGGTGTCGTATTCGTCGTTGCCGGCGCCCCACACCACGAAACCCTCCTCGGATTTTACGCCGACGTCCTCCCAGTCCGTGAGGACGTATTCCATAACGAGCGCCTGCTCGCGCTCGATGGTCTTCGTCTCCGGGTCCTCGACCTTACGCAGCGGGACGTAGTCGGCGTCGTGGCGGCTGTCCTTGGTGGAGATCTTCATCTCGTTGAGGCCCTTGTCGGGATTGAGCTCCGGCTTGTCCCACCTCATCGCGGCGAACGACACCGTCGCCATGATAACTGACGAGGCCGACGGGAAGTCGTCGTTGGTCTGGGCCTCGAACCAGAATCGCAGCACCTGGATGCCGGTGGCGTCCGGCTGCCCCTCCGTGTCCGCGACGTCGAAGTTGAGCGGCACCCGCAGTATGTACCACCCGGCGTTGAGCGGGGCGTTGGGGTCCTTCGGGCCCCGGATGACGTACGGCGACCGCCTGTTTAATACCTCGTCCAGCGGTATGTCGTACGTGAAGTAGTTGTCGGCGGTATCGAGCCGGTCGTTTAGGTTGTTGTCCTCGGAGTCGAAGATGTTTCTGTTGTCGATTGGCGTATCTATACGGCCCGATGGGTCCGGCGGTTCCGCACCCGGTTCTGTTTGGTCGGGGGTGTTATTAAACTCGTACCCTACGTCGTTCTCCGTTGTTAACCTTCCGTCCACGAGTTTTTCCTGGCCCAGCGCGGAGTTACCGTCGGCGTCTTCGTCCACCGTGCCGAGGTCGAGGTGGAGGGTGCCGCCTTCCACGCCGTTGAGCTTCATCATTATCTCGACGTTCTCGAAGCGGGACTCGGTGAAGTCCAGGCCGGTGGGGGAGATGACGCGGTGGATGCCCCCCCATTTACGGTTTCCTTCCGGATTGCCGGGGAGCTTCGTTATCTCCAGCACTTCGAGCGTGTCGCTCGGCCAATCGGCGTATACGTCGCTTAAGAGCCGCTGCTTCGACTCGAGACCCAGGAGCGCGACGCCGCGGTTTTCTTGATTCAGGCCGGCGTCGGGGGGCGCGCTGGCGTGCTTCCAGGAGGTGTCCTTCATCGAGACGGTGGAGAGCTGGCGCGCGCCCTCCATGTCGTCTATCATCGCCTCGCCCACGGTGTTGACGTCCTTGCGCGAGCGCGCGAACTCGGCCTCCACGTCCACCGCCGAGCCTTCGGTGGTGTGGGCGCCGGGGACGGCGTCCGCCAGCCTGGTCAGGAACTCCGGGTAGAAGCGGTAGCGGCCGTCGACGTCGAAGATGAGGTGGTCCGCCGGCGCCTCTTCTATCTTGGGGATGACGTCGCGCGGCGGCTTGGTGGAGAACTCGGCGACGAGCGTGGTGCCCAGGAAGCGGTCGTCGTCGGGGCCGAACTGGAAGCGGCCGGCCACCAGCGACTTCGTCAGGAGCGCGAAGAACGGCTTGTACTCGTACGTGACTTCCAGCACCGCGCCCGGGTCGTCGGCCCCCTCCGCCAGTATCTCCAAAAAGCCGGAGTCGTAGTCGAGCCAGTAGTCCTGGTTGGGGACGAGGACGCGGCCGTTGAGCGTAACCGTCTCCGAGCCCGGGATGATGTTGGGCCTCAGGAAGAACGACGGCTTGTCGGAGCTATACTCGAAGTGGAGCGTGCGTTGGCTATCGATCGTCGGTAAGTATGCGTCTTTGCCCTCCACTTTTCCGTTGTCGTCGTAGTCGAACGGGAGATTAGGCAAAAATCCGTGCCTAACGCGCCTCTTAAACTCTTCGTTTATGATAACGACGTCCGGGACGATGACGTAGCTGTTGGTGCTGTCGAGGTAGCCGGCGTCGACGCGGCCGTCCTTATCCTGGTCGAGGCCGTACAGGTAAAGGTAACTCTCGCCCTCGACGTATTCTTTACCGGTTTTATCCAGTATCTTTACGACGAGCGACGGCGACCTTATGTTGGTGCTCCCCAGGAAATAATAGTTCCTTCGCTCGTAACGTTCAATTACGCTAGAGTCTTTATTTTCTTTTATACATTTAATGTCCCGTTGGAATACGTTGCTTTCGTTAACGTCCAGGATATAAGAAGTACCTTCGGGCCTGTAACCTATGATGTTTTTGGGTTCGTTGCTACCGTTCGCGACGATGTATGCCACGGCCAGGTAGTCTTCTTTTCTTATCGTCGTATTAAAAGTGATTATCCCCTTCTCGACGTCAACCGTGTAATCGGTCCCCCGGGCCAATTTTTTTGACGGTAGGGTATTTCGTATGAATGTTTTACCGTTTATCTTATCCTCCCCGTCGCCCTTGCTATCGTCGAACTCGTACGCGTTGAAGTAGTAACGGGGTACGCCCGTAGGAAATCCGGTCACGTTACCGTAGTTTACGAATACCTCGATTTTGGGGACGTTGTTCTCTTTATATATTTTCCTTTCTTGCCCTTCGTATCGCTCGAAGTATGTTTTATCGGTAGGCGGGGGATCGTAGTACGTATTGAGTAAGAAGAACCTCCGCGCGGTATAGCCGGTATCGAAGACGTTGAGGCTGGTCAACTCGGCGCCGCCGGTGAAGGTGGCCTTCTCGGTCTCGCCCTTCTCGCGCGAGGCCACGGCCATAAGGCGCGCCCACTTGTACTTCAAATCCACCTTGGCGCCGAAGACGGCCCGGCTCGAGGAGTACGAGACGAAATCCGTCGCCGGCAGCGAGAGCATGATGTCGCCGAACGCGGCCTCCTGGACGAACTCGTCCGGGTCGCCCTTGTAGACCACCGAGACCTGGTTGCGGGTCTCGTTCTCGCGGGTGTCGTCGTAGTCGACGTAGACGTGGGTCTTGCGGAGGACCGTTCCCTCGATGCGGAGCTGGAGCTCGCCCTCCATCGTGATGTCGGCGGCGGGCTGCTCCCCCTCGAGGAACTGACTGCCGCCGGGGTACGTCGTCTTGGAGAAGCCGGCGGTGAAGAGTTTGCGGCCCTCGAACTTGATGTCGGACTCGCGGCCCAGCTCGATGTCGGGGATAAGGCCGCGCTCCTGCTCCCAGGCGTAGAACTCCTCCTCCTCGCGCATGGTGCGGTAGGAGTATTCCATCAGCTCGCGGTCGAAGGGTTGCTCGAAGCCCGAGGCGTAGTAGTAGCGCGCGGCGCGGGCTATCTCGCGCCAGTCGCCGAGCCACGGCGCCGGCTCGAGGTCCTCCAGCAGGACCCAGCTCCGGAAGCGGAGGGGGAAGTCCTCGCCGAGCTCGTCGGCCAGCGCGAGGGTCCCGACGTCGAGCCAGCCGTCGCGCTCGCGGAAGGGGAGCAGCCGCTGCCCCTCCGCCTCCTCGGCGACGGCCTCTTCGCCGGGCGGGACCTCTTCCGCCGGAGCTTCTTCCGCCGCGGCTTCCTCGGCCGCCTCCTCCTCGACGGGGCCGAGGAACTCGTCTATGGCGGCGACCCACGCCGGCCACAGCATATAAGCCGCGAGCGCGGCGGTAACCGCCCACGCGGCCGCCTTTATGCGCCTTTTATACACTTCTCCATATTTATTTAACCACAAAGCTGAAAAACGTTACAAGGGCAAGTTGCCGCGCCGTTCTTAATAATTGACGCCTTTCGGCAGCTTAGGGTATAATACAAATTAGTATCAAACCGCCGCAAAAAGGATCGAGGAAAATATGGCGAAAAACGCAATCGTACTGGCCGCTCTTGTGGTATTCGTCCCCCTGGCCGCCGCGGCGTCGCCGCCCCGGTACGTATACGAAGGGCAGTGGGGCCAAGAAGGGTCCGGCCAGGGCCAGTTCATATTCCCTACCGGCGTCGCCGTCGGCGCCGGCGGCGTCGTGTACGTCGTCGACTCCGGCAATAACCGCGTCCAGTACTTCACGGCGGCGGGTAGCTACCGCGGCGCGTGGGGCACGGCCGGGACCGGCGACGGCGAGTTCCAAAATCCCGTCGGCGTCGCCGTCGCCTCGAGCGGTAACCTCTACGTCGTCGACTCCTTCAACCACCGCGTCCAATACTTCACCTCGAGCGGCAGCTTCCTCGGCAAGTGGGGCGCGGAGGGGACCGCCGACGGCCGGTTCATGTACCCCGAAGGCGTAGCCGTCGCGCCGAATGGCAACGTCTACGTCGCCGACGCCGGCAATAACCGCGTCCAGCGGTTTACCGCG
>JAZGGY010000396.1:0-4758 GCA_036480675.1 bacterium
GCCGGGCGCGTACGTAAAGCGCAGGCCGGCGTCCGCCGATATGAGGGGCAGGCCCGGCATTACCCTCAGGCCGACGTCGGCGTATACGCCGAGACCCTGCGTCGCCGGTAGGCTGAAGTCGAGGTCCAATACGTACTTACCCAGGACCCTCACCGGGACGTAATGGGCCGTTAGGTGGCGGCTCAGATAGGCCGCGCCGCCCTCGGCGTAGAGGGCGTAAAAGTAATGCTCCACCGGGTAATAGCGGACGCCGACGCTGCCGCCGTAAAAAACCGACTTCAAGTTCAGACCTTCCATAACGTCCGCCCACGGCATGACGCCCGGGTGCTCTTTCTCGGCGTACCCGGCCAATAGGTTGGTTATGGGCCGGTCGCGGCCGAAGGTGGTATAGGACAGGTCCGCCATCACGGCCAGGTTCCACCAGGGCAGGCGGGCTTCGCCGCCCAGCGAGGCGTACAGGCCGCCGCCGTACCGGCCGTCCAGCTCGCCCAGAGGCGTAGTCGCGCCGCCCTTTATCTGGACGAGGGCGTGCGCGGCCGAGCCGCACAAGACGACGACGGCCGCCGCCAGCACTTTATTGAATCCCGAAAGCCGCATCATTTACCTCCTACCTACTCCTCCGCCGGCCTACGCCGGCTTTGATACCGTCTCTTCCACCCACGTCTCCGCCCTATTTCGGGAAGAGGAGCTGGACCTGCGCCCGCAACGTCCAGTCGGCGTACGGGACGTTCGCGCTCTCCAGGTGGACGACGTTGTAGTAGCCGTGCGCAGCCAAGTTAACCGGCAGCTTCCCGAACCGGTGTAGTTTGCCGACGCCAGCGCCGAAGGGGACCGTCCACCGGTCGTCCTCTTCCGCCTTCCAGTTGGCCGTTATAATCGGCGAGCTCGACAAATACCAGCCGTGGGGGAGGTTGTAATTAGCGAAAGGCTGGGCCAAGAAAGCGTTAACGTCGCCTCGGTTCTCGTCGCCGGCGACGGACCACACGTTGTTGACGAGCAGGCCCAGCACCCAACGGCCCGGCATGGCGAGGACGAGCGCGGATGGACCGACGCCCCATTTCCCGGTGGTCAGTTTGGCGTCGGAGCCGGAGGGGAACGATAGAATAGGCCCCACCCCCCACATGACCTTCCCGGGGGCGGCCGGCGTTATAAACGCCGTCGCGTTTATGTCTCCCAGGCCGAAGGTCCCGCCCGTCTCCGCGACGTCGCGTTTCCCCCCGATCATGACAGCATCAGGTTGGTATACCACCGGCGCGATGGTCCGCGTGATAACGTTTACAGGGCCAGCGTTTATCGGGTACACCGGCTGGATATTGAGAACGTTCTGGAGGCGGTCGTACGTGCCGAGGCCGAAGTTGGTGTTATTCTGGAACGGGACGCTGATCAGGTTGGCGACGGGGTTCTGGCTCGCCTTGGCGAGCTCCTCCTCGCTCTGGCCATAGCCGAACGAGGCCAACGCTGCGACCAGGAAAACCGCTATCAATACACTCTTCATGAAACATTCTCCTTTGAGCGTTTATTCCACCTTCGTTATCGGCGACGGGTCTACCTACCGGCGGCATTATTACGCCGGAGGTACGCCTCCACGGCCTCCTCCACCGCGGCGAACATACGCTCGTTCCCCAGGCGTTTCCCCAGCGGCGAGCGCCGGACGACGTCGAGCGCCCGCGGGTTGAGCGCCGCCAGCCACACGGTCACGCCGTGGTCGCTCAGCCGCTCCTCGGCCTCGTCGATAAGTTTGAGCGCGGTATATTCGACGTCCGGCACCGCGCTCAAGTCCAGCACGACGACGCGCGGCGAATGTTTATCTATTAACGCGTTGAACTTGCCGCGGGTGCGCGGCGCGCTGGCGAAGTTGAGGCGGCCTTCGGTCCGGACGATAAGAAGGCCCGGGAACGTTTCGTCGTCGGGATACTTGTCGAGGGGGCGGAAGACGTTCGTGCCCCGCTTGCGGCCCAGCGCGTACACCGGCGGACGGTTGGCCTGGTAAAAGATTGTCAGCACGGACAACGCCACCGCCACCAGAATCCCCTGCAGCGTACCCAGCAGGACGACGCCGACCAGCGTAACTATCGCCCAGATGAACTCCGTCTTTCGGACCCTCAGGATGGCGGCGAAGGCCGCCGGGTTCATCATCGGAACCGAGACGACGACGACGATCGCGGCCAACGCCGCCAGCGGCAGCAGCGCTATAAGCGGCGCGAGAAACAGCATCGTCACGACGGCGACGACGGCCGTAATGAGACCCGCTAGCTGCGTGCGGGCTCCGGCGGCGCTAGTTACCGCGGTCTGGGAGATGCCGCCGCCGGCGGGGAACGCCTGAAACAACCCGCCTAGGAGGTTACCCGCACCCACGGCGAACAGTTCGCGGTTGGCGTCGGGAGAGGGTTCGCCGTGCCGCGTGAACGATTCGCCGGCGGCGATGGACTCGACAAACGCCATCAGCGCGATGCCCAGCGCCCCCGGCAACAACAGCCTCACGAGCGAAAGATCCGGCAAAGAGAACGCCGGCAACCCCGCCGGGACGGCGCCCACGAGTTCCACTCCCCGACCCGCCAACCCCAACCACGCCGAGACGCCGATAGCCGCGGCGACGGCCACCAGCGCCGCCGGCACGCGGGGGAGAAACCGCTCGAACGTGACGAGCACCGCTACCGCGCCTAACGCCAGGACCAGCGTCGCGACGTGTGTTTCGGGGAGGTGGCGGCCGAGAGATATCAAATCCCGGAAGAAGCCGGCCTTATCGATATGGAAGCCAAACAACTTGGGTAGCTGGTCTACGACGATGACCAACCCCACGCCGGCCTTGAAGCCGGTGAGGACCGGCGCCGAAATGAAGTTGGCGATGAATCCCAGGCGCAGGAGCGACGCCGCCACCAGAATCGCGCCCACCAGGCAAGCCAGCGTCGCGGCGGCCACGATCAAATCGCCGGTGCCCGCCCCCGGCGCGACCCGGGACAACTCCGCCAGCGTCAGGAGGGCGAGGATGGTCGTCGTGCTGACGCTGAGCCGGCGCGACGTCCCGAGGACCGCATACGCCACCATCGGCACGAAGGCCGTGTACAGGCCGACCTCCACCGGCAGGCCGGCGACGGTGGCCAGCGCCATGGCCTTGGGTATCACGACCGCACCGGCGGTCAGGCCCGCGAGCAGGTCGAACCGGAAAAGTTTCCGGTCGTATTGCAAAAACCAAAAACTGCGCCACCAAGCCTTCATAAGAAAGGGACCCCGGTCCTAACTACTACGTATTACGCCAACCATTGCACAAAGAACGCGACCAGCGCGAAGACGCCGATGGCGGCGGTAACTATCGCCACGATCACCGCGAACGGAACGCCTTTCATGAACGCGTATTCCCGCCGCTCGAGATGGCGCACGCGCGACATAAACTCGAACGAGGCGAACACCATGCCGACGATGCCCAGACATATCATCATCATGCCGACGGTCTCGGGCCGGCCCCACTCCCTTTCGCCGCCCAAGATGTCCCTAAACGTGGTCAGGCCGACGCCGAAGCCGATAAGCGACAGGCCGGTACGGACCCAGGCCATGAGGGTACGGTCGGCGGCCTTGCGGGTCCGCTCCCGCGCCATGTCGGTGCGATACTCGGCTTTAGTGGTCCGCTCCTGGGCTAACTCGGTGCGGTACTCGGCTTTAGCCGTACGCTCCCGGGCCAGCGTGGTGCTGACGTCCTCTCCCTGCGCGCCGCCTTTTTTCTTCCTTTCGGTCATTTTTTACTTTCCTCCTCGACGCCAAATTTGACGCCGGACGCCTTAGCTTTGATCCGCGCGTCGGTCTCGAGGTCCTTGTTCAGGAAATAAGTTAGCAAGATCCGAATCGCGACTATGATCCCCAGCTTCCCAAGCTGGGGGAACGTCGGCGCGACGATAGTCCCCAGGATATCGGCGGCGATCTGGAACTCGAGCGCGAGTGCCAGCCAGCTGGAGAACGCCAGCCGCAGCTGCAAAAAAAGTAGGCCCCGGCTTCCGGCGCGCGGCCGGAACAGAACGCGAACCACCGCGACCAGGCCGGCGAGAATGCAAACTACCGACGCCGCCTCGACCAGGAGGCCGGTATACGCCGCGCCGACGGCGAGGTACGTTTCTACAACCTCGAACCCTTCTAACCATCCGCTCATAACGTCACGCTCCTTTAGCTACTCTCGGCCGGCGCCTCGGCGCCCGCGGCTTTCTTTTCGCCGTGCTTCCGCAAGGTCGTATACACCGTCTGAACGACGACGCCGATTATGACGTAAGCGACGAGGACACCGACCATCCCCTGGCCCGGGAAATCGCGCATGACCAGGAAAAACACCAGGCCGAGGTTGCGGACGATGCACATAACGGCCAGCGTCGTACGTTTTTCTTTTTCGGGGCCCCCCAGTAAATGGCCCAGCGTCAACGAAACGCCGATTATGATCGCGGCCGCGACGAACGAGAGCCACCCCATGCCGTGGAACGCGTCGAGGAACGCCCGCCACCCCGCCAGGCCGACGATAACGACGAGCACCACGAGCATAACGTTCGAAACCTTGGTTATTATGCCGCCGAAGCGGTGCGTGAACCGCGGCCAGATCGTAGCGAGCAGGATCCCGAACACGAGGGGCGCGAATTGGACCGTCGCGACCTGGCGCGCGATTACGCCCGGGAGGACGTGCGCATCCGGCTCGAAGAGCATGCTCAGGACGTAGAGGAAAAGCGGTATCGTGACGATGGCGAAGAGGTTGACGGTGACCTGGAGCGAGGCGGCGTACGGCAT
>JAZGGY010000397.1:0-2832 GCA_036480675.1 bacterium
CGCCGCTAACGCCGCCAGCGTCGTAGCCGGCGACCTTTCGGCGCGGCCTTCGTGCAAACTCTTCAACAAACCGAGGGCGTCGGCGAAGCGACCGGGCGCCGCCGGCGGGGGGTCTACGCGGTAGTCGAAAACGCCGCCCGCCAACTTGAAGCGAAGCAGCTCGTCGGCGTTGAAAGAGAACAGCGGCGACGTGAGCGTCGCGACCAGCGCCGGCTCGTCGGCGGGGTTGTCGAGCGCCCGCGCCGCGGCGGCCATGGCCTTGACCTCCGGCCGCACGTAGAACGTCCGGCCGCCCAGCGTATAGAACGGAACGCCCCACGCCTCCAACGCCTCCTCCCACGTAGGTACGTTTGTGCGCGCCCGGAAAAGTAGCGCTACGTCGCGGTACGCCAGCGGGCGGCGTACGCCGGCCTCTTTGTCGTAAACCGCGACCTCGCCGGCCTCGACGGCGCGCCGGACAAACGCCGCCACGGCCTCGGCCGCCTCCTCCTCCGCCTCGAAGGCACCGTCGGGGCCCTCCAAAAGCCTGGCCGCGGGCGCGCCGCGCTGACGCTCGCGGGTTAAGGGGGCGGGCGCGACCTCGCCGTCGGCCGGCTGATACGGCGGGTCCCCCTCGCCGAAGACGCCGCCGAAAGCGTCGTTCACAAAGGACACCAGCTCGGGCGCCGCGCGGAAGTTGTCGGTCAGCCGCAGGACCTCCCCGCCCTCCCGCGTCACGACGTCGCACGCGGCCTCGTATATCTCCACGTCGGCGCGCCGGAACCGGTAGATGGATTGCTTGGGGTCGCCGACGACGAAGAGCTTTCCGGGCACCAGCGCCACGTCGCGCCAGTCCGTCGCCACGGCGCCCTCCTCCGCCAGGAAGAATATCAACTCCACCTGGAGCGGGTCCGTATCCTGGAACTCGTCCACCAGGACGTGGCGGTAGCGCCGTTGGAAGTACTCGCGCGCGCCGTTCTCCTTGCGACGCAGAAGCCGCACCGCCCGGAGCAGCAGGTCGTGGAAGTCGAGGCCGCTAAGTTCCTCTTTGCGCCCGTCGAAGGCCCGGGCCGCGCCGGCAAGCCACGAGACGAGCGGCGGCAGCATCGCACGGCGGCGGCCGTCGCACACCCTCGCCAGCGCCTCCGCCACCGGCCGCAACCACTTTTCGTTTAACTCGTCCTTCGTCTCCCCCGGGCGCCAATTCTTTTTGGCCCCGCCGGCCTTTATCGAAACCGAGCACGCCCGCGCCAGGTCGCCGGCCTCGAGCGCTTGCGCCAGGTCGTCGAGAGAAGCGAACGCGCGGTAACAGGCGTCGCCGCGGTCGAGGCACCGGTCGCGCACTTCGTCGAAACGCGCCCGCGCGGCGCGCACCGCCTCGCGCACCTCGCCCGGGTCCACGGTGGGGATATCGTACCCTTCCACGTCGACGACGTCGCGCTCCGCCGACGCCGCCGCTACTACGCGCTCCAGGAGCTCGAGCCGGGGCGAGCCGAAGTGGGCCCACGCCGACGCCCAGGGCGCCGCGCCTTCCGCCCGTTCCGCCTCCGCCTGCAGCCACTCCTCCCATACTTGCTCGAAAAGCAGCGTCGCCCCCACCGCGTCGAGAACTTGAAAAGCCGGATCCACCGCGGCCTCCACCGGCAGCTCCCGCAACAACGAGGCCGCGAAGGAGTGAATGGTGGAAATCTGCGCCTGGTCGAAGCGCTCCAGCGCGTACTCCGCCTGCTCGTCGCCCGGGTGGGCCGCGGCCCAATCCTCGAGCGCCGCCCGGAGCCGCGCCGATAGCTCCGCCGCGGCCTTCTCGGTGAACGTTATCGCGACGAGACGGGACGGCTCGTAACCGGGAGTCAGCAGCGCCGCGAGCGCCCGGTCGCACAGCAGCCGCGTCTTGCCGGTGCCGGCGCTGGCCTCGACGAAGAAGGTCCGGCCCAAATCCACGACCGCGTCCCGCGCCTCGCTGTCCGATAGTTCCTGCGACATAGGATACGCCTATTTAATTTCCCTTAACTCGGCGAGCCGCGCCGCCCGGGGCGACGTCCACTTCTCGACGCTCAGGTAGCCCGGGCCCGCGTCGCACACGGTTCGGAATTCGCAATACCGACACGCGCCGGCGGCACGGCTCGAGCCGTCCCGCCCCGCGACGAATACGCCGTCGTACGCCAACCCCAGCAAACCCGCTACCAGGCGGCGGACCGCCGCCGCGTCCAGGGGCCGTTTTTCCGAAACGACGAATTTGTACTTCCTACCGTCCTCAAGGGGAAAGCAGTACCCGGCCGACGACGAGGACGCGTCGGCGCCGAAGAGCTTCTCGTAGGCCGTCAAGTACAGCGGCGGCTGCAGCTGGCGGCCGCCGTCGACGTTCTCCACGAAGCGGCCTCGCCGGCCCGTCTTGTAGTCCAACACCCGGGCGCCGTCGCCGCGGCGGTCGACGCGGTCGATGCGGCCGTGGATCTCCGCCGCCGCCGGCCCGGCTTCGCCCTCGGCGGCTTCCTCCCGTAAGTCCAGAAGGAGAGGGCTTTCGGTGGACGCCGGGTCGTCGCTCGCCGCGGGGCGCCGGCCGAAACGCAATTCGAAGTGGGCCGGCTCCCAGCCGTCCCCGGCCGCCGCGTCCTCGCGTACGTAGGCGGCGAGCTTGCGCGTGAGCAGACGGCGCTCCATGTCAAAGACGAAAGGCAGCGGCAACTCCCCCTCCGCCTCGAGCGCCGCCAGCGCTCCCTCCGTCAAGCGCGCCACTTCGGCCGAAAGTTCGGCGCCGGCGAGCGCGGACGGCACGCCCTCGGCGTAAAGCTCGCGCAGGACGTCGTGGACTACCTTTCCTCGAGCCGTGGGCGACAGCGCGAGCGCCTCCTC
>JAZGGY010000398.1:0-2045 GCA_036480675.1 bacterium
TATCCGGCTTTACTCACGAGAGCGTAATAAGGGCGAAACGTCTCGCGCAAAGTTTCGTCGACAACTACCCGGCGGTGGACGCCGGCCTGCTCTTTATGGGTTCGGTGGGGGTCGGCAAGACCCACCTCGCCGCCGGGATCGTAAAATCCCTTGCGGAGCAGAAAGGAGCCACCTGCCGCTGGTGCGATTTCTCCGACCTGCTGGCCGAGGTCAAGAAAAGGTACGCCGGCAGCGCGTTCGACGAATACGTCATTCTCGAGCCGCTCGTCGGCGCGGAAGTATTACTCCTCGACGATTTGGGCTCGATGAAGATACGCGATTGGACCCTCGACTTCCTCTCCTACGTCATTAACCACCGTTACGTTAACCGCCGCATAGTAATCGCGACAACGAACTACCTCGACGAACCTATCAAAGAAGAAACGCTCGGCGAATTCTCCCGGCGAGACGAAACTTTGGCCGAACGAATAGGCCCGCGGCTCCGGTCGCGCTTGCTCGAAATGTGCAAGACGGTTCCCCTCGGCGGGAGCGATTTCCGCAAAGAGCAACGTCAGACCGGCATCCTGAGGAATCTATAATTCAATCCGTGGCCTTACGGACGCCCATAGAAGATAGTCCCGCCTTCCGCCGGGTCCTCGGGTTCCTGCGGAGGTGGCAATACCCGGGGTGGATACTTTTCGCCGCGGGGTTGGCTTTCTCCATCTCGCTGTGCAACTGGGCCATCTTCGCATTCGTCCTGTTGCCGCTCATCATAAAGGCCGAACTGACGCGTAAACCGCCGCTGTACCACACGCTGCTCGATTGGCCCTTCGCCGCGCTCTACGGCTCTATGATAATTTCGTCGGCGACGGCCTACCTCATCGGCGGCGCCGAATTCGGCAATCGCTCGTTCTTCTGGACGTTCACGTTCGCCGCGCCGCTGGTCTACTACACCGTGGCCTTCGGCTTGACGGACCCGCCGCGTTGGCTGCCCAAGGCGATGCTGGTCGCCTTCTTCGCGGGGGCGGCGGCGAACTCCGCGTACGCCGTCATCCAATTCGCGAGCGCGGTCGCGGAAGGGGCGGACGTCTTCACGGTCCGGCCCGGCGGCCGGCTGTTCTACATGACGTACGGCGGCGTGATGATGCTCGTATTGACGGTGGCGCTGGCGCTCTTCCTGCGGGGTCGCCTTTCGCCGCGGAGCCGCGTGGGCCTCGGCGTCCTGTTCGCGATAATGCTGGCGGGCCTGGCCGTGTCTCTGGTCCGCTCGGCGTGGGTGGGCCTGGCGGCGGCGGTCTTCGTCATGGCGGTGATCGCGGACCGCCGCTTGCTGTGGGCGTTTCCGGCGGTCGTATTGCTGACTATCCTCATCGCGCCCCGCCCTATCATTAAGCGCGCGGAATCCATCCTAAACGCCGCTACCGACCGCGGTACGGCCGAGGCGGGAGGGCCGCCCGAATTCCGGGTCGACATCTGGCGAACGACGCTGAAGATAGCCCGCGATTACCCGCTAACGGGCGTCGGCATCCATAACACGCTGTATCTCTACGATCAATATAAAGACGAAACGTCGGTCGAGAGCCAGGTGCCGCACGCGCACAACAACTACATACAACTCGTCGTCGAGCGCGGCGTCGTGGGCCTGGCCGTTTTCACTTTCTTTATAGTCGCGCTCTTCAAGCTGTTCGCGCGCGGCTACCGGCAAGCCCGCTCGCCGACGACGCGGGTCCTGGGCCTGGCGGGCATCGGCGCCACGACCGGGTTCCTGGTGGAGGGCTTCTTCGAGTATACCTTCGGCGACTACGAAATTATGGCCATACTGTACGCGCTCGCGGGCGCCCTGGTGGCCGCGCAGCGGTGGGAGGCGTCGCGAACGGAGGCGCCCCGGGCCACGTGAAAAACCGGGTCCTCATATTCGGCATAGACGGCGGGACGTTCGACGTGATCGAGCCCCTGCTCGAGGCGGGGCGCCTGCCCAACCTCGCCCGGCTGAAGGCCGAGGGCGCGGCCGGCGTATTGTATACGATGTATCCGCCGCTGACGGCCCCGGCCTGGGCCACCTTCCA
>JAZGGY010000399.1:0-8136 GCA_036480675.1 bacterium
AAATGGCACGCCCCGGCGAAGCCGACGCCGTCCGCACGACGATCGTGGGCGGCAGGCCGCCGGGCGGCGGCGCGAACGTCGGCGACGTTCCCCGCGGCGTCGAGGTATTGATCAAGAAGGCCGCCGTTGACCCGAAGTTCAAGAAGATATTGTTGCAGAAACGCGCCGGGGCCGCGGAGGCAATAGCCCTCAAGCTCGAGCCGGCGGAGGCGGCGATGTTCAACGCCATCCCCGAGGCACAGCTCAAGGCCATCGTCGCGAACACAAAGGTCAGCCCCTCCCTCCAGCCAGCGTTCCTCGGCTACGCCGCCGGCGTGATGTTGGCGGCGTTGGGGACGGCCACGGCGTGCGGAGGCGCTGACGTGTCGCCCGACATTACGCGCGGCATTGAACCCGATATCCCGCCCGTTATCCCCGACCCGGCCGAAACGCCCAAAACGGACGAAAAAGACGAAGATATCGTGTTGCCGGCCGATACCGGTATAGTTGAGTGTATCGTGTATGACCAAAATCGGGATCCGATATCGGGCACCAAAGTTAAAATCGTCCGCACAAAATACGAAGCTATTACGGGTAGTGCCGGTAAATTCCGGTTTATCGCAGTCCCCGTAGGCAAATACGAAATTAAAGCTTCGCGGATCGGTTTTTCTTCGGCGAAAAGGACAAACATCGAAGTCACAGAAGGCGGAATAACGACCGCCACCTTCATGTTACAATCCATGCCGGCCGGGGGCATATACCACGATCGCCCGTAAGGCAAAAGCGACACTAATAACTTTATGGCCATCAATGAAAAGAAACCTAAAGAAACCCGGGCCGTCCGCACGACGATCGTGGGCGGCAGGCCGCGGGGCGGCGGCGCGAACGTCGGCGACATCCCTCGCGGCGTCGAAGTGCTAATAAAGAAAGCCGCCATCGACCCGAAGTTCAAGAAGCTACTCTTGGGAAAACGCGCCGAGGCCGCGGAAGCCATCGCCCTCAAGCTCGAGCCGGCGGAGGCGGCGATGCTCAACGCCGTCCCGGAGACGCAGCTCGACGCCATAGTGGCTAACACAAAGGTCAACCCCTCTCTCCGGCCCGCGTTCCTCGGCTACGCGGCCGGCGTGATGCTGGCGGCGTTGGGAGCAATGACGTCGGCGTGCGATGATAATCCAACAGCACCGCCGGTTGACGGTATCAGGCCCGACCCGCCACCCGGCGTAACTGACCGTACCCAGGACGCGGCAAAGCAATCGGAAAAAGGAGACGAGCCTGTCACGCGCAGGATTAGGCCCGCCCGACCTTAACGGAGGAAATCGTGGGTAAAAACTCCGAACGAATTAAGATGGCCCGCCCCGGCGAACCCGGCGCCGTCCGCACGACGATCGTGGGCGGCAGGCCGCCGGGCGGCGGCGCGAACGTCGGCGACGTCCCCCGCAACGTCGACGTATTACTCAAGAAGGCCGCGGTCGACCCGAAGTTCAAGAAGATGCTGTTGGAAAAACGCGCCGGGGCCGCGGAAGCCATCGCCCTCAAGCTCGAGCCCGCGGAAGTGGCGATGCTCAGCGCCGTCCCGGCAAAACAACTCGAGGCCATCGTCGCGAAGACGAAGGTCAGCCCGGGCCTGCGACCCGCGTTCCTGGGATACGCGGGGGGCGTGATGTTGGCAGCTCTGGGTACCGCCACGTTAGGGTGCAACGGCGACGGCGACCCGGGCCCCACTACCGAGGGGATCCGCCCCGATCACCCCGGGGAAAGCGAGGAACGGGCGGAAGAGGCCGACAAGGACGACCAGGCGCAATCCGAAGAGGGCCTCCTCGATAGCTTCGCCTCCATAGTCCCGGCTATAGCGGCCGCGGGCGGCGCCCGGCCCGACTTCCCGGACTTCCCGGAACCACTGGAACCCGAGGACGGCGAACAAAACGCGTTACAAGTAAAGAAACCCCACAAGCCCGACGACCACGTAACGCGCGGCATCAAACCGGACCGGCCGTAAAGGAGCGCGAGTTTATGGCGAATTCTATCTCACGCGGAATCGAGGTTCTCGTCAAAAAAGCCGCCGTTGACCCGGCGTTCAAGAAGATGCTTTTGGAAAAACGCGCCGAGGCCGCGGAAGCCATCGCGCTCGAGCTCGAGCCCGCGGAAGCGGCAATGCTCAACGCCGTCCCCGTTAAACAGCTCGCCGCGATCGTCGCGAACACGAAGGTCAACCCGGGCTTGCGGCCCGCGTTTCTCGGCTACGCCGCGGCGGCGATGTTGGCGGCGCTGGGGACCGGGGCCTACGCAGAGAACGCGGACGAATGGGAGATGCGTACGACCGGCATCGACCCGGAGATTCCCCCGAAAACCTTCGATTACAATATTAACGACCCGGAAGACATCGACGTACCGGACGATGCCGGCATCATCTACGGCCGCGTCCGCGACCAATTCGACGAACCGGCCTCGAACGTGTTCGTCGAAATCGAGGAAGTAGGACTCGAAACCGTTACGAATCGCTACGGCTTCTACGTTCTTTCGCCCATCCCGCCCGGTATATATACCCTTACTTTCCACGCGGAGAGTTACGAATCGGAGCGCCGGTCGAATATAGAAGTTAAGAAAGGGGTCAAAACCGAGGTGTCCGTAAAACTAATCCAGGGTCCTGGAGAACACTCTATTACCGGCATCCGCCCCGACCTCCCTTAAAAGGAAGGCGACTGATATGCCCGGCGACATTACACTCGTTAACCTGAACATGCTCTTCATCCGCTACGGCGAGGAGGTGGAGCGCGAGCTGCACGTCCCGCTCGGGCCGCTGTACCTCACCCGGGCGCTGGAAGACGCCGGCGTCGACGTCGACTTCCGCGATTACCAATGCTGCCCGTCCGACGACCCCTTCGATATGGAGGTTTTCCTCGAGTTCCTGAAGGACCCGGCGCCCGTTATCGGCCTGTCGTGTATGGCCAACCTCCTGCCGTTCTCGCTCCTGGCGCTCAAAGCGCTCCGCGAGCGCTACCCCGACCGCAAACTGGTCCTGGGGGGCGTAGGCGCCAACTCGGTAGAGGATAAGGTCCTGGAAAAATTCCCGTGGGTGGACGTCGTGTGCCGCGGCGAGGCCGAGGCCACGGGCATCGAGCTCCTCCGCGCGTTGAACGACGGCGGTGACTTATCGCAAGTCGGCGGCATCTCTTACCGCGACGACGGCCGCGTCGTCCACAACCCGTGCCGCGAGCGCCTCGCCGACCTCGACGCCATCCCCTTTCCCGCCTGGCACAAAATAGACCTCGCGAAATACGCCGGCTACGGCATGATGACGAGCCGCGGCTGCCCCTACCTCTGCACGTTCTGTTCCGTCGCGCCGGTGTGGGATTATAAAAGCTATTCCCGCAGCCCCGAAAACATCGTCGCCGAGATGAAAGTCCTGCACGACGAGGCCGGCGTCGACCTCTTCCTCTTCCAGGATGAATTCTTCGTCTCCGGCAAGAAACAGGTTATGGCGTTCTGCAGGGAATTGGAGAAGTCCGGCCTGGACGTCAACTGGAAGGCGTTCGGCCGCGTCAACCTGTGCGACGTCGAAATGATGAAGGCGATGGCCGACAGCGGCTGCCTCGAGCTGCGCTTCGGCGTCGAGTCCGGCTCCGACCGCGTCCTCGAAATTATCAAAAAGGGTTTTACGGCCCAGGAAACGCTGGACCTAATCCCGCAAGCCATCGAGCTCTTCCCCCGCGTCGACGCCTTCTACGTCTGGGGCTTCCCTTTCGAGACGGACGAGGATTTCAACCAGTCGCTCTTCCAGATGGTCTCGTTCCGGATGATGGGCGCGCGAATACTGCCTAGCCTGTTGTCGCTATTGCCGCAGACGCCGATATACGAGGAGTGGGCGCCCAAGGTCACGCTCGAGTTCTGCCCGTACCTCCTGCCGGAGTTCGTCTTCACCGGCCACGAGATCTGCGTCGGCGGCGAGGTCGAGCTGCCGGAGCGCTACGCGCCGTACTTCGACCTCATCGTCGGTAATCCGGACCTCTTCCCCGGCTTCTTCCATATTGACTTGGAGACCAACGTCCTCCCGAAGCTGGCGGCGCTCCGCCAATTCGGCTTCTACCCGACGCCGGAGGGCGAGGAGGAGGCCGACGCTGAAAGCTGCGGCGCCCACTCGCCCCGCGTGGCGCCCCAGGAATTGGCGACCCGGGCGAACCCTTCGGATTGATATATTAGGGGATTACGCCCGCGAACTCATAAATTACGTTAAGTTTCGGGAGAGGTTAAAACCGGCGATTTCGACCACAATCCTCGATAAAAAAGCCGCCCTCCGGGGCGGCATTTTCGTACTGCCTTTGCGAATTCATTTTATGACTTCCACGTAGATACCGCCCAGGAATACGTTCCTATCCGCTTCCGCCAAAGCCACCGTATCGTTGTAATACTGCGCTATCACGTGGCGGTAGCGGCGAGCGTAAGGCGCGATAGGTTTCGTCCAATAAACCTTGGCCTTCGTGACGGCGAAATCGGCGACTATTTCATTATCTACCCTAACCCGTACGCGCGGCGGTATGCCGTTGGCGGGTTGCCCCATGAGCTTAAAGCCCAGGCGGTAGGGCCCCGCCGGCGCCGTAAAATAACAACCGACGCGGCCGTTGTGAAATAGGCGGAACCACCCACCGCTGAAGGCGAAAGATCCGTGGGGCGGCTCCTCTTGCACGGCCAGGCATTTTCTTAATGGTATGACCCGACGATAGGGATGAGCCTGGACCAATAAACGGTCGTCGAGCCTGTATATCGTAACGGGTTCCCCGGTGGTATTTCGGTCGTCGATTGGGAAGTACGCCACGCGCTCGAAATGGCGCCAAAAACCGTCACGGTCGCCGCCGAGTCCCGCCAACGCCCCCTCCACCAACCTCACGCGCCGCGCGAAACGGCCCCGCGGGAAGTGGCCCACATAATAAATCGCACCCTCCGAAGCCCAACGCCCCGGCGTTTCTCTCATAATGTGGTCGGTCCGGATGACGGCGTACTTCGCTTCGTCGATAGGCGCGGCGTCAGTTTCTCCTCCTTCCTCCAAAGGTCTTTCGTTCCATACCTCTTTTACGATCGCGCTCGGCCAAGGAACGTTTTCACTAACCCACGCCGCTCCCTTCGTACGAGGGTCCTCTAGGCTCCAAGCCCGCAGGTCCAATATTAATTCAATAACGGGGAGCGCGAAAAACCCACCGATAACGACGGCTACCGCGACCGCCCGCCCTCTCCGCGGCATCTTCGCCCCGACGAACTCGGCAAAGGCCCCCAACCCGGCCGCGGCGAACAGCGCGACGAAAGGAAGTACGTTAACTACCAGTTCCGGCGTCCATATAGCCATACCCGCGACAGCGAACTCGAAAGAGGCCAAAAAAGCGACGAAGAGGAGGCCGTCGAGACGCCAGCGCCATACGACGACGCCGAGGCCTAGCGCGGCGAATACCGTCGGTACATACGTAAATTCGCGTGAGAAGAGAAACCGGCCGGCGCCCAGCAAGGGCGAGGCGGAAACGAATAATTCATCGCCCGCCATTTTGTAATGGTAATAGTTTCCGCCGAGGGAGGTTACGAGATGGTTCAACCGGAACAAGGCCCCCGGCGTCGTGAGTAAGAAGACGCCCGCGACCATCAAACCCCAGAGGCCGAATTCCCGGGCCGGCCTCCGCCAACAGGCAAGCGCGAGAACCACCGCGGGGACGAAGTATGCCGCGTTGTACTTCGCCCCCAACGCCATCCCCAAGAAGGCCCCGCTCCACAAAAGGTGCTTTAAACTTCCCTTGGCTCGAAACCGAAACAGAAAATAACAAGAAGCCAAGGCCAGCGTAGCCATCGGCGCGTCGACCGCGATCATCCTTGACTTCATAACGTTGAACCCGGCGATCGCCAGCAGGGCCGCGCCCGCTACCCCCCACCACGGTTTACGCCATATACGGGAGGCGAATAAGTAGGTCAAGATGACGCCGGCGACGCCGAAGGCAACCGTCACCAACCGCCCGTTCAAAACGAAATAGTGTATCGGGATATCGCCGAAATCTACGAAGGCCGAATACGATTTTAACGCGTTGAAATACGCGGGCACCGATACGAGGGCTTGCATGTCAATTAAAAGCGAAGGGTAACGATAGAAAGATTCGGGCCAAAGCCGTCCGGCGATAATCATCTCCCGGGCCGCGTTGATGACCATTTCCTCGTCCCAAAAATAAAGGTGCGGAAGGCCGTAGTTGACGTGGACGAGGCGGACGACCGCGGCCGCGGCAACGACGCCCGCCGCCGCGAACGCGGCAGGCCGCCGGATAAATGCCGCGCGCAACGCACGCAAAGCACCCTGCGCCGCGGCCTTAACGGACCTTACCGGGAAGAGGAACCTGTTCATCAGTTTCGCTTACACTTCGAGCTGCGCCGAACATCCTTGATTTACATCTTAAACGCGGCATATAAAAAAGTCAAGCGCCCAATAATCGTATCGAGCGCGGCCGCCGCCGGCAACGCTCCCCGCGGACCGGCCTTGATTAACCTTTTAATAAATAACGAAAGCCGCCCACGGGACGGCTCCCTAATTCCCGTTTAAAACGCTGACCTCACTCCAATCCCACGATATTACCTTCCTCGTCCACGTCGAGCCTCTTGGCCGCCGGTTCCGCCGGCAACCCCGGCATTCGGATAATATTGCCGGTGAGCGGTACGAGGAATCCCGCCCCCGCGTTTATTAATATCCGGCGCACCGTCACGAGAAAATCCTCCGGCCGGCCGAGCAGCTTCGGATTGTCGGAAAGCGACTTCTGCGTCTTGGCGATGCACACCGGGAGGTTGTCGTAGCCGAGCTTTTTTATCCGCCGGAGGTCCCGCCTCGCCTCGAGCGTAAAGTCCACCGCCTCCGCGCCGTACACCTTCCTCGCGACCGCGGATATTTTATCCTCTACGGAATCCTCGAGCCGGTACATCGGCTCGAACGGCGTATTGCACGATATCGAATCCCGCACCACCTCCGCCAGCTCGACCGCCCCCTCCCCGCCCCGGGCCCAACCGTCGCACACGGCGAACGGCACGCCACGGTTCTCGCAAAAACGCCGGACCACGGCGATTTCCTCTTCGGTATCGCTCGTGAATTTGTTCAGCGCAACGACCGGCGCTTCTTTAAACTGGCCGATACTCTCAAGGTGTTTTGCGAGGTTCGGCAGCCCCCGCTCGACCGCGGCCGCGTCGGGTTCGGCCAACTCGTCGATATCACGACCGCCGTGCATCTTGAGGGCGCGCACCGTGGCCACGAGTACCACGGCGCACGGCTCGAGGCCCGCGGAGACGCACTTTATGTCGAAGAACTTTTCCGCCCCCAGGTCGAAGCCGAAGCCGGCCTCCGTGATGCACCAGTCGCTCAACGCGAGCGCCATCTTCGTCGCGACCACCGAATTGGTCCCCTGGGCAATGTTGGCGAACGGGCCGCCGTGAACGAAGGCCGGCGTTCCCTCGATAGTCTGGACGAGGTTGGGCTCGATCGCGTCGCGTAGCAAGACCGTCATCGCGCCCGCCGCGCTGAGGTCCCGAGCGTACACAGGCTCGCGTTTGTACGTGAAGCCGACGAGGACGTTGCCAAGGCGGCCCTTGAGGTCAACCAAATCTTCCGCCAAACAAAGTATTGCCATAACCTCGGACGCGGCGGTGATGTCGAAGAAGGACTCGTGCGGCACGCCGTCGGTGGGCGCGCCCAGGCCGACGACGACGTCGCGGAGCTCGCGGTCGTTGACGTCCAAAACCCTACCCCACCGCACGCGTCGCGGGTCGAGCATGGGCTCGAGGCGCCGGTAGATGTGGTTGTCGACCATCGCCGCTAAAAGATTATGCGCCGCGCCCACGGCGTGGATGTCGCCCGTGAAATGAAGGTTGATATCCTGCATCGGCAGGACCTGACTACGGCCGCCGCCGGTGGCACCGCCCTTCATCCCCAGCGCCGGCCCCAGGCTGGGCTCGCGGAGCGCCAGGCAGGCGCGCTCGCCGAGCTTAGCCAGGCCCATAGCAAGGCCGATGGAGGTCGTCGTCTTACCCTCACCCGCCGCCGTGGGCGTGATGGCCGAGACGAGGACCAGCTTATCGCTCAGCTTATCGCGGCGAGCGTCTAGGACGTCGAGCTTCACCTTGGCCTTGTAACGGCCGTAAAGCTCGATATCA
>JAZGGY010000400.1:0-4823 GCA_036480675.1 bacterium
CCTTCTTTCCTCTTCTGCTGCGGCCGGCCGTATCTTATTCCTGACCGTATTCCGCCTTCCAGTCGTTTATGGCCGTTTCGACCTCTTCTCGTATCGCAGAGCCCGGCGCGAATTTGGGAAGCCAACCCTCGACCGTCTCCACGATATCCTTGCTTTTGGGGGACTTGGGCTCGAGCCTGATATATTGCACGTAATGGTAGCTCGCCTTTTCCACGTCCCCGAAGATCTTGTACACCGAGGCCAGGTTATAATGACAGGCCGCGAAGTCGGGGTCGATAGATAACGACTTTTCGTAGGACGTGACCGCCGCCCGGAGAAGAGATTTCCAATCCGAGCTGTCTTTGCCCATGAGCCACAACGTATTGCCGAGGGCGTAATAACCGTCCTTGTTCGTGGGCCACACGGCTATAAATCTATCGTAGCTCTCGCGCGCTTTCTCGTAGTCGCCGGCGGCGAAATACATCCCGCCCAAGCCGTTGAAAGCGGGCGCGTACGAGGGATCGACGGCCAGCGCCTCCCGGTAGAAGTACTCCGCCGCCTCCGTATTCTCCGGTTCCTCTTTGCGCGAGACGGCGGCCAACGCTACGGCGGCGGAGGGATAGTAATCGGCCAGGCCGCGGGATTCCTCGAGTTGCGCCGCGGCGTCGGCGTACGCTTTCTCCTTCAGGTAAGCCGCGCCCAAACGCAGATGGGCCTCGGCGAATGTGGGGTCCTTGTCGGTGGCGCGCAAAAAGAAGCTGATCTGTTCGCCGGTGTAGTATCGGGAAGAGCCCTTGGCGAACCACTTGAACGCCTCCATATCCGAGGTCGGTTGGCGCGCGACGTAGCCCGCGGTCCCGGCGCCCGTCGCCTCGAGTACGAACTTGGCGGCGTCGTCAATTAAAGAGAATAAGTCGTCCACTTCTCCCGCGAATTCTTCGGAGCTCCCTTTCGGGATCACGACGACGACCTCCGCTATCCGCTCAGCCTTCTTCTGTATTTCGGCCTGTATTTTCGCCGCGCGGCGTTCTTTCTCGTCGAGAGTTAACGTCGTACTCGTTAAAACCTCGCGCAGCTCGGCGCCCAGCTCCTTCAATTCCTCTACCCGCGCCTTATTCACTTCCACGGCGTACTCGGCGGGGACATTACTCCTTATTCCCCTACCTATTTCGGCCATCCGCTTGCCCCTCGCGTCCATCTCGGCGCGGATCTCCGCGGCGCGGCCTTTCTTGTCTTCCCAGGCGAGGGAGGGGTCGGTCATAAGCACCGTCAGCTCCTCGCCCAACGCCGCCAACTCCCGGCCGAGGAGCTCCAGCTCGGCTCTGCTCTTCTCCAAGACCTCGAGCTGGGGGACGCCGAGCACTTCTTCGCCGACGGGCCAAACCCGGACCTTGAAAGAAAGCTCCTTGCCCTCCTTGAAAAACGACCCGGCCACCACGTGCGTCACGCCCTCCAGCTTCGCGACGTCGCCGACGTCGCCCATCGGCGTATCGGGCGCGAGCTCCATACCACGGCTCTTCTTGAGGCCGAGCGCCAGGTCCGTACGCGACACGAGATTGACCGCGGCGGAGCGCTCGAGCCCCAGCTCCAACAGCGCGGGAATGCCGTCGCCCAGCCACGGCATCGGCGCCTCGACGTCGAACGGCATCCCGGGAACGGGGGGCAACTCCGCCCCCGCGCCGGGCGATTCGTCGCCAAAGGGCATAAAGGTCAAAGCAGGCCGAGCGGGCGCCTCCTGGGCGAAGGCCCAAGCCGCGGCCGCGACGATTATCGCGAGTAAAGTAAAAGTGCGCATCTTTCCTCCTGCGTTGTCTTCTGCGGCATCACACACCCCTTCGGAAAGTATAACAAACGCCGGCCGAAAATCAAGGCGTCGTCTTAAAAACCCCCGCTGCGAGCGGGGGTTTTTCGTAGCATAGGTACGAGTAACTTAGCGGGTTTTGACCCGTTGCTTTTCCTTCGACGGCGGCACCCACCCGGTTTGCTCGACCTCGCCGAAGTCGCGGTACGGATCGGCATCCAGTTCGCGGCTGTATTGGTCCACCTCCGCCTCGAATTTTCCGGCGTAGGCGTCGAGGTCTTCGGCCAGGTCCGTGAGAAGCTTGGCGTTTTCGGAGTACGACGGGCGGCCGCCGCCGAGCTGGACGCACTCCCGCAGTACGGACGGATTGTCGATGATGGCGCACGGTCGCCGGAGGTCCTTGTTGAACGGCTGCCTGCTGCGGAGCTCCTTGAACATCCTGCTCCGCAAACATTCCACGAGCGGTTTGTCCTTAACGTTGTCGACCGTGAACTGGGCGAAGACGCAGGGCTCGACGTCGCCGTGGACGTTTATGTGGAAATACCGCTTGCCGCCCATGATGCAGCCGTCGACGTGGGGGCCGTCGTTCCAGAAGTCCGCGGCGAAAATGGTCCTGGTCTCGCGGACGCGGCGATTGCGCGCGCCCAACGTATAACGCTGTTTCGGCGTCGGCATCAGCGACGTATCCGGGTCGCGGCCGATGGGGATATATACGAAGTACCACCCCATCGTACAACCCTTACGCTCCACGAAGTCGATGAACTCGGGGCTGGTGATGGCGTCGAGGTTGTAGCGGGTGCACGTGGCGCTGAAGCCGAAGCAGACGCCCTCTTTCCGCATATAATCGAACGCCTCCGACGCCTTCTCGAATACGCCGTCGCCCCGGCGCCGGTCCGTCTCCTCCTTAAGGCCTTCCAGGCTGATGCAGGGTATCAGGTTTCCGGTTTCGGCGATGCGCTTGGCCATCTTTTCGTCTATCAGCGTGCCGTTGGTATACATCAGGAACGCTATGTCCGAATGCTTCTCGACGAGGTCCATCATGTCGGGGTGGAAGAGCGGCTCGCCCCCCGAGATGACGATGAAGTGGATGCCCATTTCCTTGGCCTCGGCGAAGATGCGGTCGATGAGCTCCGGCTCCATCTCGTACTTCTTGGGATACTGCGCCGCGTAGCAGCCGGTGCAGGTTATATTGCAACGCATCGTCGGCGAGATGACGAGCAGCGTCGGCGGGTAGAAGCCGATCTCCTCCTCGATCTTGTGCCGCCTGTCGGCGCCGATGAGGGCCTCTTTGACGACGAGGTTGGTGAGGAGCCGCCGGCGCACGTTGGGGTTGAACTCCTTCATGAAGCGCCGCGCGATATCCATTAGCGGGTGGTTTATCTCCAGGCGGTGCTTGAAGCCCTGAATGGCGTCCACCCACAGCGGATCGCTGGTTATCTTCTCGCCGAGCTTTACTATGCGCTTTAAATTTTTATCCGGGTCGCCTTTGGCAGCCAGGTCGGCCATCCGATGAATAGTCTGCTCCAACGCGAACTCTCGGACTTTGTCTTTAAAGCCCATGGTTCCTCCTAACGTAAAAAAACGACTCCGGCCGCTGCGCCGGGTGTATTCCTTACTTCGCCGGTAGTATAACGAATTGGCGTAACGAAATCAAGAGTAAAAAAAAGGCGGCCTGAGCCGCCATCCGCGTCGCTTTGAGTCGTTGACTGAACAGCGGAAAGTAGTTAAAATTCGAACGCCATACAATAATTATTTAAAATGTGGTCACTGTGATTTCGTACCGAATAAATCCGTATAATTACAGCGGAGATTATCAAAATGACGAATAAACAGACAATACTGATTACTGGAGCGACCGGATCCATTGGGGGAGGTGCCGCGGTCGCGTTGGCAAAACGTGGCGCTAGAGTTGTATTACTCGGGCGTAGGCTCGAAAGATTAGAAGCCAAGGCGGATTCTATCCGTGTCGCTTTATCTGAAGCCCGGATCGATTGCCAGGATATGGATATTGGCACGTTGGTAGTCGACTTCTCCGATATGGAGTCCGTGAGGCTCGCAGCTACGGAGGCTATGGACCGATTCCCGACGATAAACGGCCTGATACTATCCGTCGGCGTCATTATCGAAAATGGTCCGAACATCCTGCCCGGCGGTCATGAGGTGATGTTCGCTACGAACGTGATGGGGCCGTTTCTGTTCACCCGGCTGTTGTTAAAGAGGATGCAGCAATCAGACGGATTGGTCCTTGATGTGATTGCACCATTCTCTAAAGAAATCGACTGGGATGATCTTGAAAGTATCAGGAATCACAGGACAATGACTGCATTCAACAGGACCAAGACATGCAACCGGGTGATCGTTGCGGAGTCGGCTCGACGATATGCTGGAAAGATTTCCTCTGTAGCATTCAATCCTACGTTCGTCATCGATAAATCAGACCCGGAGTTGGACAAGAGGTGGCCATCCGGATTCATGGGTCTCTTCTGGCGGCTAATGACAGTACTCCTTGCAAAGCCACCTGCGGTCGCGGGCGAGCCCATTGCGGAGCTGATGCTTTCGCATCGAGATCGTAGCGCAATCAACGGTGCCTTGTTCAAACTATATAAACGCATCGAAAAACCTGATAAAGCAATGAATGACGAGGTATTAGGAAAAAGGTTGTGGGATGAGTTGGAGCTACTAACGGGACTAACGCCCGATGAAGGCCGATAGCTTGTTTTCGGCCTCGTATCTCGGATAAATCGCTCGATTTCACGCAGTCCTGAAATCAAATAGTTATTACTACATTTCCCTTTTTGCGTCCCGTGTCGACGTAAGCGTGAGCCTCGGCAGTCTGCTCCAACGGATAGCGTCTATCAATGACCGATTTTAACTTTCCCGCCTCAATAAGCTCTTTGAGGAAAATTAGATCTCCAGCCTTTATGCTTGCCAAAGACATAGCGGGAAGATAGCGTCCTTTTTTCTTTAGCGAGCTTTTACAACGTGAACGTGAAGTCTTGTTTACCGCGTCAAAAATAATATCATAGGTCTCACCGCTTTTGGT
>JAZGGY010000401.1:0-2293 GCA_036480675.1 bacterium
CTTCGACGCCGACGGCGACCGCCTTTTCCTCATCGTCTACGACCCCACCGCCGGCGAATTCGTCGTGTTGAGCGGCGACGAGGTCGCGATATTGCAAGCCGCGGAGCTGGCCCGGCGCCTCGGCGGCGCCGGCGGCGGCCGGGCTTTCGTAAACACCGTGGAGAGCGACCTGGCGGTGGCGGGCGCCGCGACGTCGCTCGGCTTCGACGCCACATTGAAACCCGTCGGCGACAAATGGATCCTTACGGAGGCGTGGCGGCTGGCCGCGGCCGTGAGAGAACCGGGCGACGACGCGGTTTCGTTCTCGGCGGGGCTCGAGCCGCTTCTCGCCGCCGGCGCCGCGCCGCTCGCCCGGGAAATCCGCTACGGCGTCGGTTGCGAGGAGACGGGCCACGCCATTACGTTCGGCGAGCTGACGCGGGCCGACGGCGCCGTCGTGCCGTTCGCCGCCGGCAACGGCCTGAAGTCCGCGTTGAACACCCTCGCGGCAATAGCGACGCTGCGGGAAAAACTCGGCCCGGACGAGTTATACCCCAAGCTCAGGGCGCCGTTCGAACGGGGTTACAAGAGCAACAACTACGTCTTCTTCACGCACAAGGAACAGCTCCTCCGGGGCGGCGCGGCGTACGAGTTTATGGACGAAGAGCTCGAGGCCGTGCTCGCGAAACACGCGCCGTCGCTCGCGTTGGCACGGCTCGACTTCCCCGAGGAACCGGATTTATTGTACTGGGCCGGCTGCGACGGCGGCCGGCAAGCCGTCGGCGTCTTCTGCCGCAACTCCGGCACCGAGGACAAGAGCGCGCTTTACGTGCGGGCGGCCGGGCCGTGGGCGGAGGCCGCGGCGGCGCTCGAGCGAGAACTCTTCCCCAAGTTCTACGCCGCGGTCAAAGACGTAAGCGACCGGCGCAGCGTAACGGAGCTCGCCTGGTTGGCGGGGGGCGCGCGACCCGAAGAAGCAGAACTGCGGTGGGTGGCGGAGGAGCTTGAGCGCGTTATGGGCCCCGCGGGCTCCACGGCGCGCGGCGACGCGGTTTTAGCCGAATTGCACCGGGCGAGAAAGTTGTGACGCCGGCGCCGAATGTGGTATAAAATCTACCTTGAGGTGGTAATTTGCATATAGCGTTCGTATATTTCGACCTGGACGACACGTTGATAGACACGACGAACGCGGTCATCGACGCGTACGTTGCGGCGTTGGCCGAGATCAGGCCGGTCGTCGTCGACGCCGGTTACGAGGTTCCTTCCAAGGCCGTCGAGGAAGAGTTGCTCGGGACCTTCGGTTCGACGATGCCGGACGAGTACCTGGGCGCGTGGCTGTACGAGGCGGGCGTGGACGCGGACCTGAGGCGGGAACTGGCCGCGCGGGGGACGGCGATATTCACGCGATTGACCGGCGAAATAGCGCCTTTCCCGGACGCCAAACCGGTTTTAGAGTGGCTCGCCGGGGAGGGCATAGGCCGCGGCATCATATCGGACGGCCGGCTCGAGGAGCAACACGCGAAGCTCGAGCAAGCCGGCCTGGCGCAATTCATCGGCCCCGCGTTCATATCCGAGGATTACCCGGTGTTCAAAGGTAAGCCCAGCCTGGCGATGTTCGAGGACGCGCTCGTCGCGGCGAAGGCGCCGGCGGCGGCCGTGATGTACGTCGGCGACCGGGCTAAGGATGTTATCGGCGCCAACCTCGCCGGCATGGTTTCGGCGCGGATATTGCAAGGTTGGGCCAACCGGCGACCCGGCGGGGTTAAGCATTTCGCCGCGGCGCAGCCGGATTACGTTATACGAAACATGGGCGAGCTCCCGGACGTAATACGCGGCCACGACGGCCCGGAGGTAGCGTAGATGGGCCTCGAGATCGCGTTCGGCAAAGGCCGCTGGATGTACTGGTCGATATTGCTCGCGGCCCTCTTCGCGGCCGGTATAATTCTCGGGCAACGCAAGTCGCCGGAGGAGGTTGCGCGTAAGAGGCTTGTATGGGGCGACGCCGCGCTGGCCTCGGGGAAATACGACCAGGCGATCGCGTTCTACAAGACCGCTGTCGGCAAAGACCCCACCCTGTGGAGCGCGTACTTCAACCTGGCGCTGGCGTACGAGTACGAGGACGAGGAGAAAGCGCTAGCGGCGTGGGAGAAATATCTCGAGGCGGCGGAAGGGGAGCCCTCCCAGGAAGAGTGGCTGGTTCAAGCACGCGACCACCGCGCCCGGCTCCTCGCGGCGCCCCACTTCGCCCGGGCGCTGGAGTTGACGGAGGCGGCCGACTACGAGCGTGCCCGGCGGGAGTACGAGGCGGCGTTGG
>JAZGGY010000402.1:0-4573 GCA_036480675.1 bacterium
CCTCGACCAGGGTTGGACCCATTACGGCCCCAGCGCGGGTTTGCCCGAGCACCGTGAGACCATCTCCAAGTATATGAAGCAATATTGGGACCTCGACTACTCGCCGGACGAAATAGTCGTGGTGCCCGGCGCCAAACCTATAATGTTCTTCACGATCCTCGCCTGCGTCGAGGAAGGCGACGAGGTAATATACCCCAACCCCGGGTTCCCCATCTACGAATCCATGATTAATTATATCGGCGCCAAAGCGGTGCCGATACGTTTGCGCGAGGAGCTCGACTTCCGCCTCGACGTGAACGAGCTGGCGTCGCTCATCACCGACAAGACGCGGATGATCGTCGTCAACTCGCCGCAAAACCCCACCGGCGGCGTGTTGACGAAGGAAGACCTGGGGGCTATCGTAGAACTCGCCGTGAAGCACGACCTGATAGTTCTCTCCGACGAGGTATACGGCCGCACCCTCTACGAGGGCGAACACCATTCGGTAGCCGGCTTCCCCGGGATGAAGGAAAGAACGATCATCATTGACGGTTACTCCAAGACGTACGCCATGACGGGGTGGCGTCTCGGTTGGGGAGCGATGCCGGCCGACCTCGCTCCGCACATTACGCGCCTCATGACCAATTCGAACTCCTGCACGTGTTCGTTCTCGCAAGTCGCGGGGATAGGGGCTTTAACCGGCCCCCAAGAGGAAGTCGCGAAGATGGTGGAGGCGTTCCGCGAGCGGCGTGACGTCATCGTCGACGGCCTTAACTCCCTCCCGGGCGTAACGTGCTTGAAGCCCAAGGGCGCGTTCTACGTATTCCCCAATATTACGGGAACCGGCAAGGACGAGAAGTGGCTCGCGGATTACTTCCTCAATGAAGCCGGCGTAGCGTGCTTGGCGGGTACTTCCTTTGGCGAGTACGGCAAAGGTTATATCAGGTTCTCGTACGCCAACTCCGTGGAAAATCTCGAGAAGGCGATAGGGCGCATGGCCGAAGCGCTGAAGTCGTTGTAAGGGGCTGTACTTATATGGCGAAGGCGATCAAGCCCCCCCTTTACGACAGGCACGTGTCGCTCGGCGCTAAAATGGTCGAGTTCGCCGGGTTCGTCATGCCGGTGCAATACTCGGGCATTATCGACGAGCACGTTACGGTGCGCGAAAACGCCGGCATCTTCGACCTGAGTCACATGGGTGAGATCTACGTCTCCGGCAAGGGCGCACCCTCCGCGTTAGATAAACTCGTCTCGAACAACGTCGGGAAATTGGACGTCGGAAAGGCGTTATATACCCCCATCTGCACTCCCCAGGGCGGCATAGTAGACGATATTTTGGTATACCGTGACGCGGACGAGACGTACATGCTAGTCGTAAACGCCGCCAATATAGAAAAGGATTACGACTGGGTCGGAGGGCACCTCCCCAAGGGTCCGCAGGTCGAGGATAAATCGCTCCAAACGGCGCTGATAGCGGTACAGGGGCCGCAGTCGGAAACAATCGTGGCGGAAGCCGTGGCCGAGGATTTGAGCGAACTCCATTACTACCAGTTTGAATTTTCCGTCATCGACGATATACCGGTTCGCGTTTCCCGTACGGGTTATACGGGCGAGGACGGCTTCGAAGTGTACGTGGACGCGGCGGGTGCCGGCGCAGTATGGGACGCGCTTTTCGACCTCACCACCGGGATTGGGGGCGTTCCGGTCGGCCTGGGCGCGCGCGATACCCTCCGGCTCGAGATGAAGTACTGCCTTTACGGCAACGACATCGACGAGGGAACGACGCCGCTCGAGGCGGGTATAGGCTGGACCGTCAAGCTCGATAAGGGCGATTTCATAGGCAAGGACGCCCTGGGCGAACAGAAAAAAGACGGCGTCAAGCGGAAGCTGGCCGGTTTCGTTATGGTGGACGCGGGCATTCCGCGGCGCGATTACGCCGTCACAAACGCGGAAGAAAAAAGCATCGGCCGTGTTACGTCCGGGTCGTATTCCCCCAGCCTGCGCGAGAACATCGGTTTGGGGTACCTGGACTTGCCCTACGACGATGTCGGTACCGAGATACTCGTCGACGTCCGTAAAAAGCCGCGCTTGGCGCGCGTCGTAGAAACACCTTTTTTGAAGCTAATGGGCGGGAGGTAATAACCGCTGCCGGAAAGGAGTCGTGGGTGAACCCCGAGGAACTGAATTACAGCGAGACGCACGAGTGGATTAAGATCGACGGCAAAGTCGCTACCGTGGGCCTTACGGACCACGCCCAGTCGGAGTTGGGCGACATCGTATATTTGGAATTACCGGGAGTCGGCACCGAGGTAACGGCCGGCGGTGAATTCGGCGTCGTGGAATCCGTGAAGGCGGCGTCGGACCTCAATGCTCCCCTTTCCGGGAAGGTCGTCGCGGTAAACGACGCCGCGACCGAGGACCCCGCCCTGGTCAACCGCGATTGTTACGGCGAAGGTTGGCTCGTGAAAGTCGAGTTGAAAGACCCCTCGGAAGTTGAAAACCTCAAAACCGCGGCGGAATATAACGAATTTATCGGAGCATAATAATTTATGGCGCGCCGCGCCGGCCGGTCGTCGGCTGGCCGCGCTTCCTCGCCGGCGAGGGGTTGCGGCCCCTCGTTTTATTTAACGGCCGGATGGAGGAACCCGTTAGAGGAGGACGTTAATGCCGTACGTTCCCCATGACGACGAGACCGTAAAGGGGATGCTCGAAGAAATCGGCGTCGGCGCCGTTGACGAGCTTTTCGGTTCGTTGCCCGACGAGCTTCTGCAGGCCGATTTCGACTTGCCGCAGCCTTTGGCTGAGCCGGCGCTCGTCCGCCATATGGCGGCGCTCGCCGACGCGAACTGCACCGACCGACTCTCGTTTCTCGGCGCCGGTTGCTACGACCACTTCGTCCCGGCGGCGGTGCGGCACCTCGCCGGTCAGAGTCAATTCTACACCGCCTACACGCCGTACCAGCCGGAGGTCAGCCAGGGTACGCTGGCGGTCATTTTCGAATTTCAGACGTACGTCGCGGCCCTCGCCGGGATGGAAATCGCCAACGCGTCGATGTACGACGGCGCGACCGCGGCCGCGGAAGCGGCGCTTATGTGCTTGCGACTGAGGAAGGACCACTCGCGCGTAGTTTTAGCCCCCAACCTGCACCCGGAGTACCGGCGCGTCGTCGAAACGTATATGGCTAATATCCCCGGCGTCGAGGCGGCGACGTTACCGTGTTGTGCGCCGTACGAACCCGGAGGTACGGTGGACCTCAACCGCCTGACCGGGTCGCTCGGCGACGCCGCCTGCTTCGTAATGCAGTATCCGAACTTCTTCGGATTGGTCGAAACTAAGCTGGCGGAAATCGCCGACCTTTGCCGCCGCGAGGGGGCACTCCTCGTCGTGGCCGTGGCGGAGCCGATGGCGTTGGCGGCGCTTTCGCCGCCCGGTAAGTTCGGCGCCGACGTCGTCGTGGGCGAAGGGCAGAGCTTCGGTATGGCGCCCTCTTTCGGCGGCCCGGGCGTGGGCTTCTTCGCCACCCGCCGGGAGTTCTTGCGCCAAATGCCCGGGCGCCTCGTCGGTAAGGCGACGGATGTGGAGGGCAAGCCCGGGTACGTCCTGACGCTACAAACCCGCGAACAACACATACGCCGCGAAAAAGCGACGTCGAATATTTGCACCAACCACGCGCTGGCGGCGACGATATTTACGATCTACCTCTCGCTCGTCGGACGTTCCGGCTTCGCCGCGCTCGCGCGCCAGAACGTCCAGAACGCGGCGTACGCTCAATACCGCGCTGCCGGGTTGGACGGTTACGAAATGGTCTTCGACGAGCCGACCTTTAACGAGTTCGTGCTCCGGTGCCCGAAGGCCGCCGACGAAGTCCGCGCGGCCTGCTTGAAGAAAGGCGTAGACCCGGGCCTGCCGCTCGGCCGCTTCTACCCGGAGTACGACGATTGCCTACTCGTAACGGTTACGGAGACGAAGACGAAGGCGGATATCGACCGGTTGTGCGAGGTATTGGGGTTAGTTTGATTTAATCATATGGTGGCGGGTACTTTTAAGATAGTTGCTACTTTAATCGTAATATTGGCCCTAGCGGTAGCTGTGGGCGTAACATTCCGAAAGAGTGTTGAATCGGCATGGTACGGCGTCGACTTTATTGCCCCGGGCGCGAAGTTACCGGAAGCCGTATTAGGAACTAAGCCGCCTTCAGCTCCTGTTATACACGTAAGTAGTAGATGGGTTAAGAGTCGCGGGAAGCGGGTGGCTAAAGCTCGTGAAATTATAGCCGACCCGGATTACGTAGTGGACGGCCTTTACGAGGAACTTATATCGATAGCCGAAGAATCACGAGCAAATCACGACTACGACGACGTTTGGGATATCGCCCGCGACATTAATATCCAAGCAGATAGGGAGGTTGAATTCGAATTATTAATGCCGGTTTTATATACTTGTGCCCGCGCCGGTTATGGTCGGTGGAACCTCGTTGCGGTTAATAGTGAAAGCGGCGCGCCGGAAGCAGTAACGTTGGAACAACCCGATCCCCGGGATGCGGTAGTCGCCTGTTTTGACGGAATCGGCGCTAGGGTAATCGAGAGGGCGGATA
>JAZGGY010000403.1:0-10162 GCA_036480675.1 bacterium
AAGGTTTTAATTATCGCAGTAGCGCTCGCGGCCGCGGCCTGGGCCTCGCCGCCCACGTACGAGTACGAGGGCAAGTGGGGCTCGAGAGGGAGCGGCAACGGCCAATTCAATCGACCCAACAGCATAGCCGTCGCGCCGGGCGGCCGCGTTTACGTCAACGACGCCAACGACCGTCTCCAGTACTTTACCGCCACCGGTATTTACCGCGGCGAGTTTTCCGGATGGACCGAACGCTACACTACGGAAGGCCTTGAGGTAGCGCCCACGCGTAACGTCTATGTGGGCGTCAGCGATTTTTATGACGCCCGTAATCGGATCGAATATTATACGCCTACCGGTTCATTCCTCGGGTCGTGGGGCGAGTGGGGTTCCGGGGTATCCCAGTTCAGAAACCATATCCGCGGCCTGGCGGTCGCTTCGAACCGTCGCATTTACGCGACCGACACCGGCAACAACCGCGTTCAATACTTTACCTCTTCCGGCTCTTTTCTCGGTAGTTGGGGCACGCCGGGTTCGAGCAACGGCGAATTCGACGGGCCTTGGGGAATTGCCGTCGCCCCGGGCGGCAACGTCTACGTCGCCGATTGGCAAAACAGCCGCGTGCAATATTTCACCGCGACGGGTTCTTATCTCGGGAAGTGGGGCTCGCACGGTACCGGTAACGGCCAGTTTAAGTTTCCTAACGGCGTCGCCGTCGACGGCGAGGGCCGCGTATTCGTCGCCGACACCGAAAACCACCGCATCCAGTATTTTACCTCGTCCGGTTCTTTTCTGGGTTCGTGGGGTTCTTTCGGTTCCGGCGACAACCAGTTTAATAACCCTAAAGACGTAGCCATCTCCGTCGACGGGAGGCGCGTCTACGTCACCGACTCGTTGAACCACCGGATACAATACTTCAAACAAATTAACCCCGCCGTCGTGCCCGCTTCGCTGGGCCGGGTGAAAGCGTTGTTTAGGTAGGGGCGACTGGCCAGTCGCCCGGCGCGGACAAGGGGCTTAAGCCCCTTGTTGTAAGGGCCGAAGGACTATTGTTAATCGAAATTACGCGCGGGATTCAAAAGGGGAGCTTGCGTACCCGCCGAGGGAAAAAAGGGGAAGGACCAGGGGCTGCCGCCTCGGCGGCAACAAGGTGTTGCATACTACCCCGGCAGGGCTTGAAAGCCCAGTCGGGGTTTGTTATTTAACGTTAACGGACGCGGTACTGAGGAGGATAAAATGAAAAAGCTATTAATCGGAGGGTGTTTAGCGATTATTATTCTTATCGCGGGGTGTGGCCGAGGTTATGATTTTACGCTAATAGACCCATCGATTAAGCTCAAACCATTGGACGCCGATGCGTACGTTGAGGTGTATGGCGTGAGACCAAGAAGGGCGTATAAACCCGTAGCGACGCTTTATGCTGAGAAAGCGGCTTCGAATGCGTTTGGTAGGATTAGTACGGATAACATAATGGTTGTCCTGAAAGAGTGTGCCCGGGCCGCAGGTTGCCCGGCGATGATGGACGTTAGAATCGAAGACTATTACGCAATGTCCCAGGGGCTACTCCCAACTATTCCCGCGAAGAGAGGGTATGCGACGGGGATAATTTGGATGGAACCAGACCCGACTATCGGCGTTGGTCAACCCAAGAAATAGATTCGGGTCCGGGGGAAGGAGCGGGAACACCGCTACCCACCGAATAGTAGGGGCGCAAATCTTTGCCCCACTTCGTTTTCGCGCGGCATTTCTCGCCCGCGTCGGGCGCGCTCGCGGCGCCTCGCTGGGCCGCGTGAAGGCTTTGTTCAGGTAGGGGCGTACAGCTGTACGCCCCTACTTCGGAAGGGGCCCGCGCGGCCCCTTTTTTTATTTGCCCGCCCGCCATGCGTTTACTTTACTAAAATAGTTATGAATAGGATATTTTACGCTTGACTAAAATCCGGCGTTATTAAATAATGGCTCGCAAGGGGAGACCGTATACGTAGCCGGGTGGATTTCCGAAGGGATTTGAGGGCGTGCCCGGGTCGGGAGCGACAAGTTTAATAAGGTACGGCGTCTCGCGCGCCGCGCGTTGCGAGATACTACCCAGGTTCGGCTAAGTGCCGGCCTGGGTTTTTTATTTAATCCTAACCCAACGCGGCTCTTTGGAGAAAGGGGTTTTTAGTTACGTTCGGTGCGCAGGATACTGAAGTACGGAGAGCGGAAAAGGAAATCAACCGATACTAGTTTGCTAACGGAGGTTATCATGAGAGAAGTGCTAAAGAACAAACCCCCCGCCGCGCTCATCTTAGTTACGGGCTTGCTATGGGCGAGTTTCGGCTGGTGTCTGCCCCTGACCGCCTCGGACGACGAAGCGGTAACCGGGGTAGAGGAAACGTTACCCCAGATCGAATGCGCCCCCGAAATTTACGCCTCGATTACGCACGACGAGGTCTTAACGGGGCTATTCGATATCGCGGCCGCGGAGGCCGCGTGGACTTGCGGAGATTGCAGTAAGGAAAACAACGCCTCCGCGAAATTCTGTTCCGATTGCGGCGTAAAGAAGGGTGGCGTCGCCGGAAGCGAAAAGTTGTCGGGTATTAGGATGTGTACACAATGCGGCGCCGCAAACGAAAAGGCCGGTAAATATTGCGGCGATTGCGGAACTCCCCTGGGCGTGGCGGGCGGCGGCAACATGGTTTACGTCCCCGGGAGAGGTTACTACGCCAAAGGAACGATGATCGAGTCGGGCCATGCCAGGACGGGCCTATGGGTATCAGGGTTGTTGCTGTGGTTGTTAGTCGGCCCCGGGATCGCTTACGCCGGCGTCGGTACCACTTCCACCGGCCTTTACGCTTTAGGAGGCCTTATTACTATCGGTGGCCTGGTGATGTTTATCGTCGGCTTGGCCTCCAAAACCAAACCCATTTATGCTTTCCGCGCGGAGGAGGACAGGAATAACTACACCCCCTGGCCCGACGCCCCGGAACGCCTGCGCGACGACGAGTGGGCCTGGACTATAGACGTCACTTGTCTGAGTTTCTAGCGAACGACGAGCGCAGTCTTGGTTTCGCGGAAGCCCCGGCCATCGCCCGGCGCGGGTCCAGGTCCGGCAATTGCGCGGAACCCCGAAAAAAGAGAGGACCAACGCCTTGAAAAAAATCGCAATCATAGCGATCGCGGCGGCGGCGTGGGCTTCAACCGCCGCGCCTTCGGCCGCCGACGTCGGCCCGTTGGGGAGTTACGTCGTCGCCGCGTCCGAAACGGGGGAATGCCCCCAATGCGGATACGAGAACGAAGCGGGTTTGAGATTTTGTATCCAATGCGGAACGCTGTTGACCGACGCCCCGCGCGCCTCAGAGGTGATGTGCCCGAAGTGTCAGGCCCGGATGCCTTACGGCGCTTCTTACTGTGCGGAGTGCGGGCGCGCGTTTGTGAAGAAAACGGGTCGGCCGCGTATGTTTTTTGGAACGTTCGGGGCCGGGGTCATGTCGGGCTCGGACCGTCTCCCGATCGTAATTTCATTTTCGTTCGGGGCGCGGGTAAAAGAGTATTTGGCCGTTAGCTTCGCCTCGGGCTACGAGTTCTGGTGGGATACTTACGATGTCTCGTACTGGGGCCAAACGGACACATTTACGGCTAGCCAAACAACGATTCCCCTCGTCGCTAAAGGGAAAGTCTTCTTACCGAACCGGAACTTCGCCCCGGGCGTTTACGCCGAATTCGGATACGCCGTTTCTACGCGTAAAGGGGAAGGCGATCCCCAAATATACGAATATGAGGAAGACATAAATGGTTTAATAATAGGTTTTGGCGGCGGTTTTGACGTATTCGCGACGCGCAATTTCGGCTTCTTCGCCGAAATTGGGTGGCGCCGCCAGTCAAGGCCCGACCCTTATCAGGCTTTAAGTTATTTCCGGGGCACCGGTGGCGTTTTCTTTTAGTTAATTACGTTTAAAGGCGCCGCCGTCGCGCCCGCCTCGCTGGGCCGGGTGAAAGCGTTGTTGAGGTAGGGGCGACTGGCCAGTCGCCCGGCATGGGCAAGGGCCGGCCTTCGCGTCGGCCCGGTGGTCGTCGCGCCGCGTGAAGGCGGCGTTGTAGGCCGCGGGCCGCTGAGGGACCTCGGCGTGAACGCCGAGGCCTCGGTGCACGTTGGGGCCGGCCTTCGGGTAGGCCCTTTTTTGCGGGATAATTTATACTTGACTAATCTCCCCTGTTATTCAATAATGGCTCGCAAGGGGAGAACGTATACGTAACCGGGTGGACTTCCAAAGGGGTTTAAGAGTATGCCCGGGTCGGGAGAGACAAGTTTAATATGGTACGGCGCCACGCGCGTCGCGCGTTGCGAAATACTACCCGGGTTCGGCTACGTGCCGGCCCGGGGTTTTTTATTACCTAACCCGACGTCGAAACCTTAAACGAACGGAGTGCGAGATGAAGAAGGGAATCATTTTAATTGCGGCGTGTACGTTAGTAACCATGGCGGCCGCGTGGGCCGCTAACATACCCAACGCGTTGGATAAGGACGTGGTGCGGCTCGGGCCGATGCTAGCAGGGGCATTCGAAAAATACTCCGGCGGCGGGTGGCCGGAAAGCCGTAGCGTAGTGGGGGGCGGCGGCGGAGCCGCTTTCTGGGCCCAATACGACGGTTCGTGGTTCGGCTACGAGGCCCGCCTCGGCGCGGTATACGTCGATAGCGGAGGCTCCAGGACGTACATTAACTGGGAAAACGAATATAACATGTATCTAATTAAAGGGAAGTTCCGCCCGTACATAACCCCCGCGATAGGCCTGGGCTACGTGGAGACGCGATACGGCGGGGATACGCGCCCCGTCGGCGCGCTCTATTTCGGCGTCCGTTTAAACTCGCTCGTCTCGCCGTTCCACATAACTTTCGGCGGCGGTTATAAATACATCGACGACTGGTGGCACGGCATAATACGGAACCGCTACTTCTTCGGCGTTACCGACTCGGTCGCGCTCCGCGTCGGCATTGAATTCGCCGCCGACTTCGACTCCTGGGATTCCCGGTCGGCCGGCCGCCTCGACGTCGGCCCCGCGTTCAGCTTCTAGCCGGCAAAAGGCCGGGAACGGGGGTTTTCTTTTTCGCGCTTGCAAACGCTTCGGCCTCGTAGGCCAAAGGGTCCACGCGCTCATCCCTGCCGGGCGCCGCCTGCGGCGCGGCCTCGTACGGGGCGTTTGTGGAAGTTGAACGCATGCCGGCGCGGTCCTTTAATTAAGGGGAAAAGAAGATGCATATCAATAAAAGTCCTATACGCTTCATATCGTTATTGCTAGTGCCGTGTTTGTTGATCGCGTGTATCGCTCACAAACGCACCGTCTTGCCGATAGACCAGAGGTTACCGGTCGAAGAAAAAATAGTTGTATTATATTCGGGGGCCGATGAGTTTTATCTTTACGGCGTTGAAATAACGGATAGTCTTGTACGAGGTACGGTACGTTCCCTCGACTCCGTACCGTCTATTCCGAGGAAACTGGAGCTACGTATTTACGTCAACGGCACGGTTGCAATACCAGGGTCTCTACCCGCGGAATTATCTATTCCTTTTACCGCGGTCGAGAGGGTCGAGGTTTACGACGTTAGCGTAGGGAGAACGGTCTTTTATTGGGTCGGTATCCCCGCGATAGCGGTAGGAGTGTTTTTCGTAGTATTAATCGCCGTCGCCGCCGGGAGCGGGTCTTGTCCATTCGTTTACGCCTTCGACGGCTCGAGCTACGAGTTCGCGGGCGAAGTATTCGGCGGGGCGACTTTTCCTCCTCTGGAGCGGCACGATTACCTGCCACTTACGAATCTTAAATCTGTCGACGGGGAATATCGCGTTAAATTGGCGAACGAGCTGCGGGAGATCCAACATACCAACCTCGCGGAGCTATTGGTAATCGACCGTCCCCGGGGCGCGGAGGTCCTGGTCGATAAATACGGCGTCCCCCACACGCTGACCGAGCTGCAATCTCCGGCCGAGGCCGTGACGTTAAGGGGCGAAGACGTTACCGACGTAGTCGCCGCCGCGGACGACGCACCGTACATGGGCGGCATTCCCGAGGAGGTAAACGGCGACCTCGACGGCCTCGTGTTGACGTTCGCCCGGCCGCGGGACGCCTCCGCGGCGAAGCTGGTAGTCCAGGGCAAGAATTCGCTCTGGTTGGATTACGTCTTCGGCGAGTTCTGCGAGCTCTTCGGCGACGAGTACGGCGATTGGTACGAGGGAAAGGAGAAGGAGCCGACGGAGAAATTCCGCCGGTGGTCGCTCGAGCAAGGGATTCCGCTCGCGGTGTACGTCGACGACGGCGGCGAGTGGAGGTTCGTCGATTATTTTCACGTCGCCGGCCCCATATCGGCCAAGCGGTGCGTAATGCGCCTCGACCTCGGCGCCGCGGCGTCCGACGAGGTTAGAGTCAAGCTGGAGTTTGGGCCGCTGTTCTGGGAGATCGACTACGTCGCGCTCGACTTCTCCGCCGACCTGCCGGTACAACTGAATAGCGTTCCGTTGACGGCCGCGGTCGACCAGGACGGCCTAAATGTGTCCGAGTTACTCCTGGCCGACGACGACCGTTATTACATCCAATCCGAGATCGGCGAGCACGCGTTTATTACGTTCCCCGCCCCCGAAGCGGTTGAGGGGATGGCCCGCACGACCATTCTCCACAGCAAAGGCCATTACGAGGTCCTGAGAAACCCGCAGGGCAAACCCGACCTCAAACTCCTGTACTCGCTTAAGAAGCCCGGAAGGTTTATCGAGTTCTCCCAGGAGCTATACCTGAATATTTACCGGGACACGGTAACGATTGGGAACTAACGTGTCTTTCCCGGGGGCCGTCAGGCCCCCGTTGGTTTTTGGGTTGAGGAAGGAAATTATATTCCTCGTCGTGGGACTACATATTTTTTGGATCGCGCTGACCGTTTACCGCGATCCGGTAACGGCCCTCAAGGTTTTGAAAGAGTTGATGAACAAACGGCGTTTGTCGCGGGGGGATTTCCCGTTCCCAAAATACGTGAAAGCGGGTCGCCGGTATTTTTGGTCGTTTAACCATCCCGGGTGGCCGTCTTCGTCGTTCAGGTCTTTTTGCGAAAACGAATTCAACAAAGTAAGGCGTTTCCGTTCCGACGACGGTCGCCTCTCGACCGTAATATTCGCCGTTACCAACAAGTGTTCTTTACGTTGTGAGCATTGTTACGAGTGGCGAAACCTGGGCGGCCCGGAGCCGCTGTCCCTGGACGATTTGAAGGAGATACTAAAAATATTCCAGCGGCGCGGCGTCGGCCAGGTCCAACTGAGCGGCGGCGAGCCGTTGTGCCGCCTCGACGATACGGTCGAATTAATAAAATCGGCCCGGGCCGGCACCGACTTCTGGCTGTTGACGTCGGGGTACGAGTTGACGCTCGAAAAGGCCGCCCGGCTCAAAGAGGCCGGGCTGACGGGCGTGGACGTCAGCCTCGACCATTGGGACGAAGAACGCCACAACGCTTTCCGGAATGACGAGCGGTCCTTCTATTGGGCCCGGGAGGCGGCCTTCAACAGCCGGAAGGTGGATTTGGCGGTGTGCCTCTCGCTCTGCGCCACGAGAGATTTTATAACTCCCGAAAACCTGTGGAAGTACGTTTACCTCGCGAAGGAATGGGGCGCGGGTTTCGTGCGCATATTGGAACCCAGGGCCGTCGGGCATTTCGAGGGCCGGGACGTCGAACTGGAAGAGGAGCACGTTGACGTCCTGACCAGTTTTTACCTGGCCGTGAACGCCGACCCGGCTTGCCGCGAGCTGCCGATCGTGACGTATCCCGGCTACGGCCAGCGGCGCATCGGCTGCGTCGGCGCCGGAAACAGATATCTGTACGTCGATTCCAACGGCGACCTTCACGCCTGCCCTTTTTGCCGACGCAAGGTGGGGAACGCGCTGGTCGATTCGCTAGACGAGGCCGTCGCGAAGATGAGAAAGCTCGGCTGCCGCGAGTTCGAGACGAACGCGTGGGTGTAGCGGCGAGGAACCGGGACGCGAACGGCGATTCGGCTCCGCGCCGTAAGACGGTCGATGTCGTCCGGGGAGCGAATTGAGAAAGACGTCGTTCGGCGAATCCGTCCGACTCATCGGCAGGGGCATCCGTAATTGGGTTACGGAAAAACCTCTGGTGGTTATATTCGCCGTTACCGACAGTTGCTCCTGCCATTGCAAACACTGCGAGTACGGGGGCCCGAAACAGGATGCCGAAATAATGCTCCCGGGCGATTACGGCGAATACGTAAAGGCGCTCCGCCCAAACGTCGTCCACGTGTCGGGCGGCGAGCCGTTGCTGCGGAAAGACATCGTCGAAGTGGTTTCCAGCATCAAAGAACCCAACGGCCTGCTTCCCTATCTTATCCTCGTCTCCAATTGGTCGCCGATGACGAAAGAATTGTACCTAAAGTTGCGCGACGCGGGGCTCAACCAATTTTCCGTTTCGCTCGATTTCCCGGACGAGCGCCACGACGATTTCCGCGGAAGCCCCGGCCTGTTCGCGAAATTGGACCGCGTAATCCCGTCGTGCGCGGAGCTGGGATACGACGACATCGTCCTTAATACGTGTATAACCTCGGAAAATTACCGACACATCAACGATTGCGCCGATGTCGCCCTGGATTGGGGCGTAAATATAAACTTCAGCCTGTATTCGACAGGTCGCACCGGCGACGAGTCCCTGTTCCCCGGCTCGGCCCGCCAACTCTCGGCCATAAAGGATGAGTTCGATAGCTTGAACAAACGACGGAACGGCCGGAATTGGATCACGAATAGTAAAACGAATATCGACGAAACGTATCGGTTTATCAATACGCGCGGCCGCGCCGGGTGCCAGGCGGGGCGTCGTTTCCTGGAGATCAAACCGGACGGTAAATTGCAGCCCTGCTTCGCCCACGGCCTTAAATACGAACTCGAGCAGCGACGGGAGATGATCCGCGAGTTCACGGAACGTAATGCGTGCGGCCAATGTTACGTGTCCGTCCGCGCGTACCTCGACAAGGGTTTTTGGCGCACCTTATATGAATACGGAAGTGCCTTCTTTTCGTTCAGACCTCTACGCAGTTTTAAGAATAGAACCGACCACGTGGAATGGGGAGTGAAAGGTTTACTTCGAAACGACCGGGGGCGCGTAATAACTTCTTAAAGGAGGGCATATATCGCCGGCACGTATTTGGTTATTTCCGCGCCGAGTGCTACGAGCCTTATGACGGCGCGGCGTGTGCGCGAAGGCCGCGCGATTCCGACGGCGCGGCGTTGAAGGTCGAGGTGACGTTGTTAGGTTTTTAATTAAGAGGCCCGGGCGGTGGTCGCGGGCCCGTACGCGAAACGGGTACCGGAGGCGAAAATGGTTAATTTAGTAAGAAACGTTTCTCCAATGGCGCTGGTTTTGGTCTTTTTAATTCTCTGCGTTTCTTTCGCCTGGGGTATACCGGCCGGGGCGCCGGCGGCTGAGGGCGAGGCCGACGTGGCGCCGAAAGACCCCTGGGCCGGCGTCAAGATAAGCGACGCCTACGACGACCTCAGGTGCCCGTATTGTTGGGGGTATAACGAATTGACGGCGGCGCGGTGTCCCTCCTGCGGTTACGAATTCCGGCTGCCGTCGGGCGAGTATACGTATCCGCCGTGGGTTTTCGTGCCGGGAAAAGGGTATTACCGGGAAGGCACGTTGTTGGAGCCGGGTAAATCCAGGAAAGGCTATTGGATCACGGGGCTGGTCCTTACAGCGTCCGGCCTTACCGTGGGTGCGCTCGCCGGGTATTACGGAGGCGATATAGGAGGTGCCATAGCCGCCCTCCCGTGTTTAGCCGCGATAGCCGTCGGCGTCCCGCTGCTCATATATGGCCTTGCTACCCGGACCGAGGCGGTGTACGCGTTTGAGAGCGGCGAGCGCTACGAGCCTTACGAGCGGCCGGCTTTTGCTCTCAGGTCGCCGGGTTCCGACGGCGGAGGTTTGAAAATAGAAGTAACGTTGTTGGGTTTTTAAAAGGTTCGGGTAGTGTTCGCCTCCCTCGGCAGCGTGAAGGCATTGTTTAGGTAGGGGCGACGGGCCAGTCGCCCGGCATGGGCAAGGGCCGGCCTTCGGGTCGGCCCTCGTTGTTGCGCGGCGGGCCGGTCTAAAGACCGGCCCCTACACGTTGCGTTTTTTGTCGCCGTCTCCCCCGCCTCCCTCGGCCGCGTGAAGGTGTTGTTTAGG
>JAZGGY010000404.1:0-2387 GCA_036480675.1 bacterium
GCGGCGACGAGGTGAGCGCCATAGCCTGCGCCTCGGCGGACGTAGCGTGGCTCGGCGGGACGGACGGCGTGATCTGGCGCACCCAAGACGGCGGCCTAACGTGGGATAAGCAAACCATAACTCAAGATGACATCAACGACCTATATTTCCTGGACGGTAGGCGAGGTTGGGCCGTCACGTCGTACGGCGCGGTCTTTCGAACGTCGGACGGCGGCGACATTTGGCAACGGCTGAGCGTCGTCGGCGCTTGGTTGTGGTCGGTCTCGTTCAGCGACGGCAACAACGGCCTGATATGCGGCGCAAACGGGTACCTCGCCCGGACGACGAACGGCGGCGTGAGCTGGAAACAGGTCGGCGCTCCGCCCAAGCTAAAACTCGAAGCCGTGGCCCATCGAAGCGCCGCCGAGGCGTACGTCGTCGGCGAAGACGGGACGGTCCTGCGCTCGGCGGACGGGGGCGCGAACTGGGCGCCGCTCGAGCTTAGGACGGATACGCTCTTACGCGACGTAGAGTTCGCCGGGAATTACGGATATATTGTGGGGGGCATAGGAGGTTTCTGGCGTACGCGCGACGGCTCGAGCTGGCAAAAGAAGGCCGCGCCCAAGTACGTTTTATACTCCGTCGCCGCGGCGCCGCCTGAAATAGTGTGGTGCGGCTCGGGCGGCGGCGCGCTCCTCTATAGCCCCGACGGCGGCGATTCGTGGGAAGACCACGCCGCGAACGCCGACCCGACTTCGGAATTCGTGTGGGACAACGTCTGGGCCGTACAGCGCGGCCGCGGCGCCGCAACGGGGACCGTACTGGTGTGCGCCCATTACGACTCCGCATCGAAGTTATCCTCTCTCGAGCTACCCGACGCACCGGCGCCGGGCGCGGACGACAACGCCACCGGGACGGCCGCGGTCATCGAGTTCGCCCGCGCGAGCCGGAACCACGCTTACCGCCGAGACGTAATATACATCTGCTTCTCGGGCGAGGAGGAAGGCCTCCTCGGCTCCTCCCACTTCGTCTCGAGAATGGCCACCGCCGGCGAACCGCTGCTGGGCGTCCTGAATATGGATATGCTCGGCTTTGCGGACAAACTCCCCGAAGACTTGGACATCTTTACGGACCGCCGCAGCGCTTGGCTCGCGGAGTATACCCGCGCCGCGGCCACGACCTACGTCGCCGGCTTGGGTGTGGGCGTGACCGTGGACGAACGAATGTGGTACAGCGACCACAAGCCTTTCTGGGACTTCGGCTATACCGCCAACCTGGCTATCGAGGATTGGCCTCTAATCTATAAATACTTGCATACGAGTAAAGATCTGCCTAAATGGTTAAACTTCGACGTAGCGACGTCGATGACGCGGGGCGTAGTCGCCGCCGCGGCCTCCCTCGCCTCGCCTACTTCGGTACCCGTTATAAGCTCGCTCGACGCCGTCAAAGTATATCCGAATCCCTATAAATCCGGTAAACACGAAGGACGTGTATATTTCGCCGACCTTCCTCCTTACTCGAAGATAAATTTTTATAACGTCGCCGGCGAGCTCGTTTACGAAGGCGCTAACGGCCCGGAGCCGTTATGGGCGCTCAAGCTCGAGCTCGAGCCAAAGATCGATACGATAAAATCGAGCGGCGTCTATCTGTACGTAATCGAAGCCCCCTCGGGCGAACGAAAAATAGGCAAACTCGCGGTTATTCGCTAAGCGACCGCGCCAGTACCCAAAAGGTAACGCAATTGAGACGAAGAATTATCACGGCGGCGGCCGCGGCGCTCGCCGTTGCCGCGCTGGTACCTATTCCCGGCTGCGCGCAGCCGCCCGGAAAGGGAATGCCCGCCGGTCTGGAAGAGCCTTCCCTGGCGGCGGCCGATGCCGCCGTCACCGCCAGCCGCAGCAACGCCATCGTCGCCGCCTCCGCGAAATGCAGCAAAGCCGTTGTTACCGTAAACACGGTGCAGACGGTACGGCGCCGCGTCTTCAACCCGTTCTTCAGCCCGCTGTGGCAAGACTTCTACCGCGATTTCATGGGCCCGCCCTACCAGGAATACGAAGAAGAGGTACCTTCCATGGGGTCCGGGTTTATATTCGACCCCGACGGCTATATCCTAACCGCGGAACACGTCATCCACGGCGCCGACAGGATCGAGGTGACGCTACCGGACGACCGGACCCTCGAGGCCAAATGGATAGGTTCCGATTACGAACGCGACGTCGCCGTACTCAAAATTGAAGGGTCTAACTTCCCGTACGTCGAGCTGGGCGATTCTTCGGACCTTATGATCGGCGAATGGGCCATCGCCATCGGTAATCCCTTCGGCCACGTCGTCGAGAGCACTTCACCCACCGTTTCGGTGGGAGTTATATCAGCCCTTCACCGCCAAATGAAGGGCACCGGCCAGGGAG
>JAZGGY010000405.1:0-15371 GCA_036480675.1 bacterium
GTTCGCCTGCCCCGCGTTGCCCATCACGCCGATGACCGACGACATGTTGATTATCTTGCCCGAGCGCTGTTTGGCCATAATCCGGCCTGCCGCCCGGCAGAAGTAGAACGCGCCGTAGAGGTTGACTTTGAGTACCCGGTCGAAGTCGTCGTCGCTCATTCGGATCAACAGGCCGTCGCGGGCGATGCCGGCGTTGTTGACCAGGACGTCCAGCGAGCCGAATTCGCGGGGGACCGCCGACACGAAGTTTTTTACGGCCTCCGCGTCGGCGACGTCGACGACGTATCCCCGCGCCGGTACGTCGTGTTCCTGCGCCAGCGCCGTCGCCGTCTCGTCCACTTCGTCGGCCAGGACGTCGCACAGCGCCAACGCGGCGCCGCCGCCCGCCAGCCGCGCGGCGACGGCCCGGCCTATCCCTCGCGCCGCGCCCGTCACTACGGCTACCTTGTTTTCGAATTCCGGCATAAGTTCGCCTCCCGGTTCATCCCCTTTTAAAGCGCGAATTCCCGGCACGCCTCGACGGCGGCTGCGAGGCTTGTCTCGTCTCCGACGTTGAAGACCCGGGCGTCGCGTTTCACTTTTTTAAACATCCCGGTCAGTACGCGGCCGTGGCCGAACTCGACGACGGCGTCGACGTCCCCCGCCGCCATCCGCTCCAGCGTTTCGCTCCACCGCACCGGCCGCGAGATTTGCTTGTACAGAAGGTCCCTTATGACCTCCGGCTGGCTGGCCGCTTTGCCGGAGGCGTTGGCTATGAAAACCCCCGCCGGCGGTTGGACCATAACTTTTTTCAGCGCTTCCTTCATTCGCTCCGCCGCGGCGGCGACGAGCGGCGAATGGAAGGCGCCCGAGACCTTCAGCGGCACGAACTTGCCGCCCCGTTCTTTGGCGAGTTCGCCCGCGCGCGCGACGCCGGCCTCGCTACCCGACACGACCACCTGCCCGGGCGTATTGTAGTTCGCCGGCACCGCTACCCCCGCGGCCGAGGCTTCCTTGCATATTTCCTCTACGGCCGCGTCGTCCAGGCCCATCACCGCGGCCATCGTCCCCGGGTTTTGGGCGCACGCGTCGGCGACGAATTGGCCGCGCAGGCAGACCAGGGCCGCGGCGTCGTCGAACGACAGCGCCCCGGCGGCGTAGAGGGCGGTGTATTCGCCGAGGCTGTGGCCGGCGTAGAAGTCCGCGGCCAGCGGGCACCGCTCGCCGAAGAGGTCCAAGCAGGCGGCCGAGAGAGCGAAGATAGCCGGCTGGGCGTTCTCGGTTGCTACCAGCGTCTCCTCCGCGCCGTCGAGCGTTATGGCCTTGAGGTCGCGGCCCAGTACCGCCGAGACCTTGCCGAAGTACTCGTCGACCACCGGTTCGCGCTCGAATAGCTCGGCGCCCATGCCGACTTCGGCCGACCCTTGCCCCGGAAATAAAAAAGCGATCGCCATAAAATCTATTCAAACGCTACTTGAAGAGCCGTACTTTACGCCCCCGCGCCGCCCCCCCCGCCTACTCCCACCGCACTAAATTCGCCGCCCACGTGAACCCGGCGCCGAACGCCACGTTCAAAACTAGGTCGCCGGTTTTTATGCGGCCTACTTCCAACGCCTCCGAGAGCGCGATGGGGATGGAGGCCGCGGAGGTGTTCCCGTATTTATCGAGGTTCACGAAGACCTTCTCTTCCGGTATCTTGAGCCGCTCGGCCACGGCGCTCATGATGCGCCAGTTGGCCTGGTGCGGTATGAGGAGGTCGACGTCGTCGGCGCTAAAGCCCCCGGCGTCGAGCACGTACGTGGCCGCCTCGCACATCGAGCGGACGGCGTGCTTGAAGACCTCGCGCCCGGCCATTTTTATATAGTGCAGCTTCTGGTCGACCGATTCGTGGGTCGGCGGCTGGCGCGAGCCGCCGCCCGGCATCTTGAGCAGGTAACCCAGGGAGCCGTCGGCTTTCATGTGGGTCGCGAGGATGCCGCCGTCCCCTTTGGCCGGCCCGAGTACCGCGGCGCCGGCGCCGTCGCCGAACAGGACGCACGTATTGCGGTCGGTGTAGTCCGTGAGCTTGCTCAGCGTCTCCACGCCGATAACTAGGATGCGCTGGTAGTGGCCGGACTCGATGAGTTGGGAGGCGATGTTGCAGTTGTAAATAAAAGCGGAGCAACCTACCGAGGTGTCCAACGCCGCGACGTTCCGGGCGCCGATTTTATCTTGGACGATGCAGGCGGTGCTGGGGAAGAGATAGTCGGGCGTAACGGTTCCCACGAGGATAAGGTCCAATTCTTCCGGCGATACGCCTGCCGCCTCGAGTGCGCTCTGCGCCGCGGGAATGGCGAGGTCCGACGCCGCCTGGTCCTCGGTCACGACGTGACGCTCCCGAATCCCGGTGCGCTCGAGGATCCACTCGTTCGAGGTGTCGACGATCTTCTCGAAGTCTAAGTTCGTCAACACTTTTTCGGGCGTATAGTGGCCTACGCCGAGGAACGCGGTCCGGCGGCCGCTAACGGCCATCGGCGTCTCTCCTTATTTTCTCGGTTATCTTTTGCGTGGCGCCGAATTGGACGTACTTCTCCGCTACCAGGATCGCGTTCATAAAAGCTCTGGGTGACGACTTGCCGTGGCATATGATGACGCCGCCGTTCACGCCCAACAGCGGCGCGCCGCCGTACTCGGCGTAGTCCCAACGCTTCTTGAGACGTCTGAGAGCCGCCCGCGACAAATAGGCGCCGATCCGCACCAGGAGGTCCCTCTTCACCTCGCTCCGCAGGCCGGAGAAGACGATGCCCGGTACCGATTCCGCGAATTTTAAGAGGACGTTGCCGGTGAAGCCGTCGCACGCCACGACGTCGGCCTTGCCGTTTAAGATGTCGCCGGATTCGACGTGGCCTATGTAATTGATGGGCGCTTGGGAGAGCAAGCGGTGCGCCTCGAAAACGATCTCCTTACCTTTCTCCTCCTCCTCGCCGATCGAGAGCAGGCCGACGCGGGGCCGCTCCATTTCGAAGAGGCATTGGGCGTAGACTTCGCCCATAATCGCGAACTGGTGGAGGTGGGCGGCTTTGCAGACGACGCTGGCGCCCACGTCCAGGACGACGGCGTGTCCTTTCCGCGTGGGGAACAGCGCCGCGACCGCTGGCCGATTTACGCCGCGCGCGCGGCCCATCGCGGTAAGACAAGCCAAGGTCACCGCGCCGGTGTTACCGGCCGAAATGAAAGCCGCGCCCCGTTCTTCCCGGACGCACATCGCGCCGACGCGGATGGAGGAGTCTTTTTTCTTGCGCAGCGCTTCCGCAGGCTTTTCGTCCATCCCGATTATCTCGGAAGCCGGTACGACTTCGACGCGGCCGCCCGGAACGGTGTATTTTCGCAGTTCCTTCGCGAGCCGTTTAGGGTCGCCCACCAGCAATATCTCGAGGTCGGGCGACTCCTTAAGCGCCTTAACGCAGCCGGCGGCCTCGTTCGCAGGGGCCGCGTCGCTGCCCATCCCGTCGACGACGATTTTCATAGAGTGAAGCGGTACTTGAACTTACGAAATAAAGCCCGCCTAAGCGGGTCTTTTAAGTTGCGCGGAGGCCGTGAGGGCCCGGTCATACGTCTTTCGGCTTGATGACTTCTTCGCCGTTGTAGTGGCCGCATTCCGGACATACGTGATGTGGCAGGCGCGCTTCGCCGCAATTGGAGCATAGCACCGGCGTCGGCGCGTTAACGCGGTCGTGGCTGCGGCGATTCCCCCGCCGCGAACGTGACGTTTTTCTCTTCGGTACGCCCATGACGTTAAGCCTCCATCAGGCTTAAGATTGACGTGCATTATACGCGATATCTTTACCGCTGTCAAGGGAAATCGAGGAACGCAGTGTCCGCGTGTCGCTTTCCGCTTGAGGCCTTGTCGGTCCCGGCTTGGCGATTTCGGCCTTAAGGTGGAATGGCCGGCGCGGCGGCGGTTTCCCAAACGTCGATTGACCGCGGCGCCACAAAGATGTTATCATTTACGATATATGAATGACTATAGGCCGCGGCCGTTGGAGGAGTACTGCCGGCGCGCGCTGGAGCGCGGCGCGTCGTGGGCCCGGCCGGTACCGGCGTCGTACGTCGTTACGGCGCCGTGGGTCCTTTATAAGTGCCGGTTTGGCTGCGAGAGTTACGGCGCCCGGCACCTCTGCCCGCCTGCTACGCCCACGCCGGCCGAAACCAAAGCCGTGGTGCGTTGCTACGGCAGGGCGATACTCGTAACGTACGAGGCCGCGGGCTCGAGCAAACGGCGGGTTTTACGGAAGAAGATGCATAAGGATATGCTCGCGCTCGAGCGCGAAATTTTCCTCGACGGCTTCCACAAAGCCCTCGCCTTCGTGGCCGGCCCGTGTAACCTGTGCAAGACGTGCGACGTTTCGAAGCCGTGCAAGCTCCCGGGAGAGCCGCGGCCGGCGATGGAGGCGTGTGGCATCGACGTCTTCGCCACCTTCGCCAACGCCGGCGTAAAATTGGACGTCGTTCGCGACGAGTCGGACCCGTATAAACTGTGCGGTATGATATTAATAAAATGACGTCCTATTTAAAAGGTTGATATGAAGAGCGTCGTCGCGAAGATAGTAAAAGTTATCGGCGTTTTACTAGCCGCCGCCGCCTTCGGCGCGGCTTGGGAATTGTTCCTCAACGGCTACCTCCGCCTGACCGAGCCGCTGTCGGGTTGGTACTGGTTGTGGTCGTTTTTTCACCGGGCCAAATTTTACGCGTTGCTCGGCGCCGCGGCCGCGGGGTTGGCGTCGCTCGGCACCGCGGCTTTTTGGGCCGTACGGCGGCGACGCACGGAAATGGCAACGGGCCGATCGTTGGGGCGGGTAGCGTATGCCGGCGCATTCGCCGCGCCATTGGCGGCGACGCCGCTCTGGATCGTTTTGGCCAACGTGCGGTTGGAGTTGCCGGCGTGGGCCGCCTTCGTAATAGCCGCCGGTTGGTTCGCGGTAGCGTTCGCGTTGGCGTTCGGCATATATCGGTTGGCCGGTAGGTTGCGTCGCGCCGGGAGGTACGTCGTTCGGGCTTTGGCGGCCGCGGGTTACGTCGCCGTGGCGGTTTACGTCGTCGCGGGCGTCGTCTCGGCCCTTACGCGGCCCGCGCCCGCGCCCGGCCTCCCCGACGTCGTGATAATAACGATCGACGCGTTTCGGGCCGACAAGTTGGGCCCCCGCGCCGAAGGACCCTCGCTGACGCCCAACATCGACCGCTTTGCCAAGGACGCGTACGTCTTCACGTACTGCCGTTCGCAGGCGAGCTGGACGTCGCCGTCGCTGGGGACCCTTCTTACCGGCCAGTACCCGATGGTGCACTTCGCCACCGCGGACCGGCCCCTCGGGACGTCGCAGCCGACGTTGGCCGAAATTTTACGCGACGCCGGGTACGACACCAGGGCGGTAGTCGCCAACCGCCTTTGCCACCGGAGCTCGGGGCTGGCGCGCGGCTTCGACGACTACCTCTACTGGGACCAGAGCGAGCTGGTTCGTAAGTTGGGGTATTACGAGACCTATTTTTATTACCTCGAGAACCGGATCTACGAGAAGCGGAACACGCGCGTCGGCGTCAAGGATAACCATACGACGGTTATCACGGACCACCTGGTGCGGATACTGAGAAAGAAAAGGCGGCGGCCGCTCTTCTTGTGGACGCATTACCTCGACCCCCACTGTCCGTACAGCCCCCCGCCGGAGTACGTGGCCGCGGCGGACCGGCGTCTTATTGACAGGTTCGCGCACGGCGATAAGGAGAGGGCCGACGTACTCGAGCGTATGTACGACGGGGAGATACGCTACGTCGACGACGAGCTGGCCCGCGTCTTCGCCGTGACGCCGGAGAACGCGCTGGTCGTAATATCCAGCGACCACGGCGAAGAATTCTGGGAGCACGACAAGTACGACCACGGCAAGAGCTTGTACGAGGAAGCCATCCGCGTCCCGTTGGTCGTGCGTTATCCGGACGCGGTGGGCGGCGTTTCGGACGCCGCGGTGGGTTTGGTCGACCTCGCGCCGTCCATTTTGGGGTACCTCGGCTTCGACGCGCCGCCGTCGATGCAGGGGCGCGATATACGCGTCGCCGCCCAGGGCGGCCGGGAGGGCGTCGCCGCGTTCGCCGGCTCTAGCATGCTGAAGGGCCAAAGGCGGTATTGCGTAATTTATAAAGGCCGGAAACTCATCGTAGGTCACTGGGACGGTTGGTCCAAGGCGGCGTACTTCAACCTGGTGGCCGACGCCGGCGAACAGGACCCGATAGGCCTTTTCGATCCGTCCCGCGTAAAGCTCGAGACAATACTCCAGGCTTGGATGGAGGGCAACCTCGAGTTCTCGGAACAGTTCGAACGGGCGGGCGTAAGCAACGCCGTTCGCGACCAAATGCGAGCGGTAGGGTATGTCGACTGACGTGGGCGCGTACGAGCCGTACGTTTCGTTCGCCAGGCGCGTGGCCGCGGAGGCAGGCGCGTTAATCGCCGAGAGCTTCCTGGGGACCTTCGAGGTGGGGCGCAAGGGCGCCACCAACCTCGTCACCGACGTTGACCGCCGCGCCGAGAAACTAATCGTAGACGCCATAGGCCGTGAGTATCCGTCGCACGCGGTCGTGGCGGAGGAGGGGACGGCGCGGGAGGGGCAGAGCGGCTGGCGGTGGTATGTCGACCCGCTGGACGGGACCAACAATTTCGCCCACGGCTACCCGATGGTGGCGGTCTCGCTGGCGTTGCAGCGCGACGGCGCGGTCGTGGTCGGCGTCGTCTTCGACGCGTTGCGCGGCGAAGCGTTTTGGGCCGAGCGCGGCGGCGGCGCGGAGTGTGAGGCGGGGCGCCTTGAAGTGTCGGCGGTGGTTGCGCTGGCCGACGCGCTCGTCGCCACCGGTTTCCCGTACGACAAACACAAGTCGGCCGTGGACAACGTCGCGAACTTCAGCCGCGTTACCAAACGCGTCATGGGCATCCGGCGCGGCGGCTCGGCGGCGCTGGATTTGGCGTACGTAGCCGCGGGGCGGCTGGACGGCTTTTGGGAGTTGAAACTTTCACCCTGGGATACCGCCGCGGGGGTACTCCTCGTCGCCGAAGCGGGGGGAGAGGTGAGCCGCGTAAACGGCTCGGCGTACGTCCCGGGTGACGTCGACGTAGTGGCGACTAACGGCCGCATTCACGAGGCGCTGTGCGGTTTTTTAAAGGTCGAGGGGTGACGGACGTGGTAAAAAAGAAGGCGAATCCGGCGTACGCGCGCGCGGCGATATACGGCGCGTTATTCGTAATCATTATCGTCTACTTGATCTGGAAGGGTGGATGTTAAGTGGCGGCGAAGGGCACGTTTGGGTTGATATTGGCTTTGGCCGCGGCGCCGGCGCTTACGGCGGCGCTGACCGTCGAGGAAGCGTACGAAAATCTCGGGCACGGCACGCTGGCGGAGCAGTGCGAGGCCGCGGAGTACCTCGGCATTGCGGGTGACGAGGAGGCGCTCGAGCCGCTCATCGTCGCGCTGGGAGACGAGAATCTCGAACTTCGGCAATGCGCGGCCATGGCGCTCGGCGAGCTGGGCTCGAGCCGCGCGATTTCGGCCTTAACCCGGGCCTTGAAGGATCGGGACCGCGCCGTCCAGTGGTTTGCCGCTACCTCCTTGGCCAAGCTCGGCGAGCCGGCGGCGAAGGCGCTCCTGGCGGAGCTCCGGTCGGACGACGAGGACGCCGTGGTGGGCGCGGCGATAGCTCTCGGCCGCATGCGGGAGCCGCGGGCGGTAGACCTGTTGCTCGAGCTGTTGTCGTCGCCCGATCTCTACGTGCGGGAACAAGCCATCGAAGCCCTGGTGGCTATCGGCAAGCCGTCGGTGGGGCCTTTGGTCAAGACGCTCGGTTCGGCCGAGCCGGTCGCGAAAAAGAGCGCCATAGTGGCGTTGGGTCGGCTTGCGGACGGGGAAGCGGCGGCGGCGCTGGTTAGACTACTCGGCGAGCGGGACCTCGCGGCGCGCCATTACGCGACGGTAGCGCTCCGGGGCATGGGCCCGGACGCTTACGACGTTCTGGAAAAGGCGTTGGCTTCGCGTAACCCGTCGACCCAAAAGGCGGCCTGTGAGATCCTGGGCTTCGCCCGCGACGCCCGGGCCATTGAGCCCGTCGCCGCGCTGCTCGACGACGACGACGAGTCGGTCCGGTGGACCGCGGCCAAGACGTTGGGTGCTATCGACGGGAAGTACGCCGTGGCGAATCTGATCCGGGCGCTTCAGGATCCCAGCCCGCGGGTGCGCGAGGTAACGGTACTCGCGCTGGGCAAGATCGGCCACCTCGACGCCGTGCCGCTCTTGACCGCCGCCGCCGCGAACGACCCCGACGACGCGGTGCGGGCCGCCGCAACCGACGCGCTGGCGGCGATCGCCGGCCGCAAGTAACGCCGCGTATCGATGGAACTCCAAGGCGACGACTATTGTTTCGGCTGCGGCGCCGCGAATCCCGTCGGCCTGCGGCTGGAGTTCGACGTCGACGAAGGGCGGCGCTCGGCGGAGGCGACGTTCCGGCCGCGGCTCGAGCATCAGGGCTATACCGGCGTAACGCACGGCGGTATAATCGCGACCCTGCTCGACGAGGCGATGTTGAAGCTGTGTTGGGAACTCGGCATCCCCGCCGTCACGGCGCGACTGGAGGTGGAGATTAAAAGGTCGGCGCCGGTCGGCGAAGAGCTGCGGGTCCGGGGTTGGATCGTCAAGGATAGGGGAAGGGCGGTCGAAGCCGAAGCCGAAATTACAAACTCCCGCGGAGAAGTAGTGGCCGCGGGCCGAAGCACGGCGGTCGTAACGGGGCCGCGCCGGTAACGCGGGCGGCCTTTCGGATTATCAACGTGAAGATTTTAGGGCTTGAGACTTCCTGCGACGAAACGGCCGCGGGCGTCGTCGAAGACGGCGTCCGTTTGATTTCGAACGTCGTAGCGAGTCAAGCGCGGCTCCACGCGCCGTACGGCGGCGTCGTGCCCGAGCTCGCCTCGCGCGAACACGAAGTCAACCTGCTCCCGGTAACGCAGGCCGCGCTCGAGCCGGTGGGGGGCTTACGCGGCGTGGACGCGCTGGCCGTAACGGTGGGGCCGGGTTTGCAGGGCTCGCTTCTGGTAGGGATGACGTTCGCCAAGGCGGTTGCGCACGCGGCAGGTCTACCGGCGTACGCCGTGAACCACTTGGAGGGTCACCTCGCGGCGCTGCGGCTGATGGACGGGCCGCCGGAGCCGCCGTTCGCGGCGCTTTTGGCCACCGGCGGCCATACCGCGCTCTACGACGTTATCGGTTGGGGAGACTACCGCCTGCTCGGCGAGACGCGCGACGACGCCGCGGGGGAGGCTTTCGACAAAGTGGCTCGCTTGCTCGGTATGCCGTATCCCGGGGGGCCTCCCTTAGAGCGGGCCGCGGCCGGGGGCGCTACCGCGTTCGAGTTCCCGCGGCCCATGTTGGGGCGCGGCTTGTCGTTCTCCTTCGCCGGCTTGAAGACCGCGGTAGCCCTGAAGGTCAAGAAGTTGGGGGAGGAGGAGACGGCCCGCCGGCGCGCGGACCTCGCGGCCTCGTTTCAGGAGGCGGCCGTCGGCGTCCTGGCGGCCAAGGCGTTGCGAGCGTGCGAGGAACTGGGCAGGGAAAGGCTCGCTGTCGTGGGGGGCGTCGCGGCCAATCGACGGCTCAGGGAAATAATCGCGGCCGGCGCCGTAGAACCTTATTGGCCCCCGGCCGATCTCTGCGGCGACAACGGCGCGATGGTGGCGGCGGCGGGTTTTCTGGCCGCGGCCCGGGGCGAGGTTCTTGACGAGGCGGCGGACCCTGCGCCCTCGGCCGCCATCGGCTAGCGACGCGGGAGAATTATCTTGCTTTATAAATGGTTTATCGGTTATAATCCCGCGTGGGAGTGGGTAAACCCATACGCCTATGGCAATCTGGGATTTTATCGCGCGAGTTGTAAGTTACCCGGTATACTTCCGCACCGAGACGGCTTTCGTCGTGCTATTGGCGATAGTCGTCGTCGGCCTCGTTTACTTCTTCTTCAAATTTAACCGCGACGTTTTCCGGACCACCGACATCATCTGGGTGGCCGACGCCGCGGCCATTCTGTTCATCATAATATTTTCGGTGCTGGTGAGGAACTTCGCCGCTTCGGCGATATTGGTCGTCGCGTTCCTGGCGGCGGCTACGTCGGAGGTCGTTTACTTAAAGCGCCGGGGCACGAGTACCATCGCCTTGCGGAAAGACGGCGAGATCGCCGTTATGCCGATGTTGTTGGGGGGAGTGGTTGAGGAGGACTGGCGGCTGGGTTACGGGTTGGCGGACGTGGTTTCGCGCTGCCTGTCGGCGTACGACGTAGCCGTTATGGACCCGTTTCGGGCGGCGACGGGATACGTACGGCGGGGGGTGGTGTCCGAAGCCGAAGTCGTCGAGTGGGGGGAGGCTTTGGAAGCAGATTATTTAATAATAGGGCGGGCGCGCAGGGTAGGCCGAAACGTACAGGTTCGGTACAAGATAGCGGGGTTGTTCGAACGGCGCGATTGGCGTAGGCCGCGCGTGCTCGTCGCCGGGGACCGGCCTTACGAGGTGGCGCGGGCTATACTCAACGACGTAGTGGGGCTGTGCGACCTGCAGGTCAAGAACGACGCGGCGCTAGCTTATTACGCGGAGCCGACGTCGTCACCGCTCGCGTGGAGGAATTATTGCGACGGCCGTCGTCACCATATCTTGGGAACGAGCGAGAATTTGGAGAAGGGGCGCGAAGCGTACCGCCGGGCGTTGGCCGAGGACGAGGACTTCACGCTTGGCGCCGTCGCCGCGGTCGAGCTCTTGTTGCAATTGGCGCGCCGCCACGTACGCGACGAGGATAAGTTCCTCTCGTTCCTCGAGGAGGCGTACCGGTTGGCGCTTCGAGCCGTACGGCAGCATCCCGAGCTCTACGAGGCGCAGAACGTGATGGGCGAGGTATTCGTCTTCCTGTCGGGCGGCCGGGACGAGGACCTCTTCCGTCGCGCGCAGACGCGCTTCCTGGAGGCGGTGCGGCTCAACCCCAATTCGGCGCGGTCGTGGTACAACCTGGCTCTGATCTCGAAGTATAGCGTACCGGAAGAGGACGTGGGTTACGCCGACTTCCTCGGCAAGGCGATCTCGGCCGACCCGTCGTACATTACGGCGCGCTTGGCGCTCGGCCGGCACCTCGACGAGAGGAACGACCACGAGGGCGCGCGGCGGCAATATCGGTTGGCGCTGACCTATAACCCGCGGAATACGTCGGCCCTGAACGAATTGGGTTATTTCTACCTCAAACGCGGCGACGCCGAGCGCGCGGTCGAGATCCTTGAGCGCAGCAAAGAGGTCGACGAGGCCAACCCCACGACGCGGTATTACCTCGGCATAGCCTATTTCCGAAAGGGCGAAGTGGCGCCCGCCGAGGAGGAGTTGTGGGCGGCGCTGGCTTTCAGGCCCCAGGTGCCGAAGTACTACCACGCGTTGGCGCGCGTATTGGAAGCGGCCGAGAAGTACGTAGAGGCGATAGCGGTGTGGGAGGAGGCATTGAAGCGAGTGAGGGACGAGGCCGACGCCCAGAAAGTCCGCGGACACATCAAACGCCTCGCCGAGGAAGTAAAAGAGAAAACTTAAAACCTTTAAGGTTAAAGTAGAAAATAAAGCTTGATTATTTGAAATATATTTCGTAGCATCAATTTCCCTGCGGTGCAGGTGATGGGGCCTAGAAGATTAGAGCTTACGACCGTTGTTTAGGGAGTCAGCACTTGAGCGTCGGGCAAGCCGCGACCTGTGGAAGTCCAAACCTCAAAAAGCAGACACCCACCTATAACAGCTGTTCCAATCTCACCCTCACACGGCACCGGCGGGGTAATAAAAGGGTCCGCAAGGGCCCTTTTTGTATTGTCAGTAACTGCCGTTAGATAAGCGCCCCGAGTGTCGAGCGGGGCCCTTTTTAATTGCGGCGCCGCCGTTTGCCTTCTATAATTACGTCGTGGCCGAGGCTTTATTCGAAAAAGATGACGATGCCCGGGCGCCGCTCGCGGTGCGGATGAGGCCGCGTACGCTGGACGGGTTCGTAGGGCAGCAGGACGTGCTCGGCCCGGGCACTTTTCTCCGCCGCGCCATAGAGGAGGACCGCCTCCAATCCCTCGTCCTCTACGGCCCGCCGGGGACCGGCAAGACCACGCTCGCCCACATCATCTCGAACGTGACCGGCGCCGCGTTCGAGGCGCTCAACGCCGTCACCGACGGCTTGCCCGAGCTCCGCGCCGTCGTGGAGCGGGCGAAGTCGCGGCGCGTGCTGGAGGGCCGGCGCACCCTCCTTTTCATCGACGAGCTCCACCGCTTCAACAAGACGCAGCAGGACGGCCTCCTGCCCCACGTCGAGGCCGGCCTCTTCGTAATGGTGGGCGCGACGGTACACAATCCGTATTTCGCGCTCACGCCCCCCCTCCGCTCTCGCAGCCGCATCGTCCGCCTCGACGCCCTGAGCGACGAGGACCTCAACGTCGTCGCCGACCGCGCGCTGGCCGACGACGAGCGGGGGCTCGGCGAACTTAAGTTGAAACTGGCCGACGACGCCCGCCGCCACATCCTCCGCGCCGCGGAGGGCGACGCGCGGCGGGTCCTGAACGCCCTCGAGGCGTCGGCGCTGTTGGTGGGCGAGGGGGGCGAGATAACGGTTGACGTCGCGACAGAGGCCACGGGGGGCCGGGACTACCTCTACGACCGCGACGAGACCGGCCACTACGAGACCATCTCGGCGTATATCAAGTCCATGCGGGGCTCCGACCCGGACGCCGCCCTCTACGGGCTGGCGCGGATGCTGGCGGGCGGCGAGGACCCGCGCTTCGTCGCGCGGCGTATGGTCATCTTCGCCTCGGAGGACGTGGGCCTGGCGGACGCCAAGGCCGCGCTCCTGGCGCAGGCGGCCTTCCGCGCCGCGGAGACCATCGGCGACGCCGAGATGCCCCTCATCCTCGGCCACGTCACTATCTACCTGGCATCGGCGCCCAAGTCCAACACGGCGACGCGTGCCATAGGACGGGCGCAGAAAGAGGTGGAGGAGGGGCCGCGGCGCGAGGTCCCGCTGCCGCTGCGCAACGTCCCGCGCGCCGGCGACCCGGACCACGAGGACTACAAATATCCCCACAGCTTCCCGGGCGGCTGGGTGGAACAGGAGTACATGCCGGACCCGGTACAGTTTTACGAGGCCGGCGAGCGCGGCGACGAGGCCCGGATTAAAAAGTATTTGGCGTGGATTGCCGAAATGAAGAATAAGGCGAAAGGTAAAGGTTAGGAGAAAATCGTGGCCGAGCTAACGTTCTCCGAAGCGCTGCGCCTGGGCGGCGTGCCGACGTATATCTCGTTGATGTTCGGAATAATGATAATTGCCCTTATCATATCCGGCTTCATCACCGTCGTGCCGAAAGCCCGTAAGCGGCCCCGCGGCCCCGCCGTCGCGAAATGGTCGTGGACCATCCTCATTTGCGGCTTCGTTTGCGCGCTTAACGGCAGCGTCGGGACCTTTCTCGGTATGCACAACGTCTACCGCGCCGCGGCCGCGGCCGGCGTCGACGCCGGGGCCGTTATGGCCCAGGGCGTCTTCGAGGTTCTCTTCAACGTCGCCTTCAGCTTTATGTTCGCCTGGCTCGCGTTCTTCGGCTACGCGACGATGTGGCTGGTCGCGGCCAGGGAATAATATCGCTGCTAAATAGTAGGGGCCGGCCTTCGGGCCGGCCCTTTTTGCATTTCCGGAAACCACGCGGTGAATAACACAATCCCCCCGCGGCGGAGGGGCGAGCGTAAAGATCCTCTTTTGGGGTTGCCCTTCGCGGCCCCCGGGTGTATAATGTAAGGGTCGAAAAGGGGGTAAATCATGAAGAGAGGGATACTACTCGCGACGGCCGCCGCGACCTTGCTCGCGGCCGGCGTGGCGAGCGCCGAAGGAGAGGACAACGGCAACGGCGGTAAGCCGTTCGCGGCGACTGCCCGTTTCGAGGAGATCTGGCCCGCCGCCGGCTTCGACTACACCTTCGCGAAGCGGGTTTCGCTCGGGCCGGTGGTGAAGTACGACGGCGAATCCCTGGTCGCCGGGGCCGCTTCGCGTTTTTATTTCCTGGCCGACAACGAGAGCGTCGGCGTCAAGCCGTACCTGGCCGCCGAAAGCGGATACCTACGGGGGGCCGACCCCGTGGAACCTGCCCGGGCCTGGAATTACGTCAACGGTTGGGTCACGACGGGCGAGTACGGTTCGTTGCCCTACGATTGCTTCTACGCCTTCGCGGGGCCGGGGCTGGACCTGCGCGCGCGGGGCATCGACTTCGTACCGTTCATGGAAATGGGGCCGCGGCGGGAGTTCCGCGAGGGCAACGAGGGGATCTATCTATACTGGGCGCTGGGCCTCCGCTACACGTGGTAACTCGAACATAATCCAGGCACAACAAAACGGCGGCTCAACGAGCCGCCAAGGAATAACGACCGCCGAAAAAGGTAGGGGCCGGCCTTCGGGCCGGCCCTTTTTACGGCGGCGCGCCCGGGTCCGACTAACCCTTTTTTAGCTTGATAGCTGGCTTTATTAATGTTACATAACGTTTAGAAATTAACGGGAATCAAAGGAGGGAAAGACGTGAAAAAAGCTTTGTATTTTACAGTCGTATTAACCGTTTTGGCGTGCGCGACGACGGCTTTCGGTTATGGTTCGCTGGTGTCGTCTTTCCGGGCACCCAGTACTTTCCCCAACGGCGTAGGTTGGGCGAGTTGGAGCACGTCGGGTTTTTGGGTTAACTGTAACGGCAACAACTATCGCTACCGTATGACTACCACGGGGTCGATTTATCGTTCGTTTAGCAACCCCGGGACATGGTCAACGGGGTGCGGCGCGGCCAATATCGGCGGCACGGGCTACGTCTTCGTCGTGGACAGGTTGACCAAGCGCGTGTACCGCATTGGTATGGGCTCCGGCTCTGTCTACAGTTCGTACACGGCCCCCGGGTCGTATCCGATGGGCGTCGATTACTGCGGCACCGGCGGTAACTACGTATATTATACCGACTTCTTGGGCAGGCGCCTTTATTTTATGCACGCCTATACCGGCTCCATCTATCGGTCCCATTCGCTCACTTTTGAACCCGGCGACGTCGGCTACGACCCCCGCGGCTACCTCTGGATAACCCAGGGCACGGGCCGGCTTGTTCGCCAGTGCACGACGACCGGGTCCGTTATTAACTCGTTTTCGGTCAGCGCGTACGGAGATCCCGCGGGTTGCGGGTGCGACGGCACGTACGTGTACGTCGGCATCAACAGGCCGCTCCACAGCGTCCTGAAATTTGAAACCGGCGGCGTCGGTGTAGCGCCGGAATCGGTAGGTAAGATTAAAGCTTTATTCCGTTAAACGGTCGGAAAGAAATAGGGCCG
>JAZGGY010000406.1:0-2779 GCA_036480675.1 bacterium
TTGTTAAAGATTGGGACGATTCCTATTTTGAAATAACGGCCGGGGTTGTCTACACCTTATTTTAACGTATACTTTATATTATTAAGCCGCCCTCGCGGGCGGCTTTTTTATAGCCATCAAAAGGTTACGTTAATCCCCCTTCGCGCCCTTCTCCCCTTCCGCCGGCGCCTCGCGGCGGTAGGGGACCGGGACGTACTGCACCGACGGCTGGGAGCGCTTGGCCTGCGGGAAGTACGACATGAATTGATATATCTCGGTCGGCATCTCGTCCGACACCGCGAACCCCAGCTCCCTCGCCTCGTCGAACGTGATGGCGTAGTCGTGGGTCCACGTTCCCTTGGTGAGCTTGACGGCCAGCTCGTCCGCGGCGTGGAGTTCCATATGGCGTACGAGGATGTTTTTAACGCGTTGGCGCAGCTGCTCGAGCGCTTTCCTGGCCACGTCGGCCATTATGAGGGTCTGGTCGTCGGTTTGGCCCGCGCGCTTGAGCTCGGTGACTTTTATAATCGACGCCGCCGGCATGCCGCCGATCTGCGGGTCGATGGGGCCCAGGACGGCGTTGGGCGCCATCACGATCTCGTCCGCGGCCAACGCGATGAGGGTCCCGCCGGACATGGCGTAGTGCGGTACGAAGACCGTTACCTTGGCCGGGTGGCCGAGGAGCGCCGACGCGATCTGGTCCGTGGGCAGGACCAGGCCCCCCGGCGTGTGGACGATGAAGTCGATGGGGATGTTGTCGTCGGTGAGCCGCACCGCGCGCATGACCTCCTCGGCGTCGTTTATGTCTATGAAGCGCATTATGGGGAAGCCCAACAGGCTCATCGTCTCCTGGCGGTGTACCATAGCGATGACGCGGCTCTTGCGGTGCCGCTCGATGGCGCGCATCGCGCCCAGCCGCCGGCTCTCGAGGAACTTCCGCTGCAGTACCGGCAGCACGAGCGCTATTACTATGAATATCCAGAATATGTCGAGAAATTTCATATCGCCCTCCGCCGAGCGGCGGTTCCGTTTGTCGCGTTAGGGCGCCGTCTGGTAGCGATGGCGCCGGCACTTCGGGAAGATGCAAATCAATATCACGCCGGCGACGAAGCCGCCCACGTGCGCCCACCATGCGACGCCGCCGCTGGTCACGCCCGTCAGGTCGAGGACGCCGGTGAACAGTTGAATCAATACCCAGATGCCGAGGTAGATCCACGCCGGGACCTCTATGAACCAGGCGTAGAAGATGACCGGTATCAACGTGAGGACCTTCGCTCTGGGGTAGAGCACTAAGTAGGCCCCCATTACGCCGGCGATGGCGCCCGAGGCCCCTATGGTAGGTATGGCCGAGCCGCCCGAGATAGCGGTGGTCAGGAAGGCGTGCGCCAGGCCTGCGCCGATGCCGCACAATAGGTAAAAGAGCGCGTAGCCGAGATGCCCCAGCCGGTCCTCGACGTTGTCGCCGAATATCCACAAAAAGAGCAGGTTGCCGACGATGTGGATCCACCCGGCGTGGATGAACATGGAGGTGAACAGGGGTATCACGCCGGCGACGACGGTCGCCGGATAGGCGAAGTCGACCGCCATCAGCCGCGTCGGGACCAGGCCGAATTGGTTGATGAATCCCTCCAGCCGCCCGGGCCCCATCGTCAGCTCGACGTAGAAGACGACGGCGTTAGCCAGTATTATGGCGACGTTGACGAATGGGAACCGCTGCGCCCGGGGGCTGTCCTTGATGGGGATCACGCGCCGATATATTACCAAATAATGCGCGCGTTATTAAGTAAAAAGCGGCCGGCTCGAGCCGGCCGCGGTAAAAGGAGGGGGTCCTCCCGTGCGCGTTCTTATCTCAAGGCCGCCAGCGCCTCGTCGAAGTAGGCGGCGTAGCTCGAGGCCAGCCGGACGAGGGCGTCCGCGGCCGCGGCCTCCTCGTCCTCGCCGAAACCCCGGAACTCGCCCGGGCGCGCCTGCCGCTCCGCCAGGATTTGCCCCGACGAGGTATCGACCGCTTTGACGTTGCCCGTCGCGGCCGCGATTTTGAGTCCGGCTAACGGGTTCTCGCCGACGTACGGCAACTCATCTTGGACTATGCCGGCGTCGGCCGTGGATACCTCGCCGTACAGTATCACCTGCGCCAGGTACTTGCGGCCCATCGTCTGAAGCTCGCCGCGGGGCAGCGTATCGGCGTCGGCGAAATCCTCTTGGCCATCGGCGCCGCCCAGGTAGGCCGCGTCGAGGCAGGCGTACCCGGCGGCCACCAGCCGCTCGCGGATTATCCCCTCGACGAGGCGACTCTCCGCCGGCGCCGCGTCCTTGACGACGACACTCATAATAATAGCGTTCTTTAGGCGGTCCAACTCGGCCGCGAGACCCAGGTCCTCGACGTCGCAGCTCAGCGTTATCTCGTAGAAGCCGTCCACCTTGCGCTCGCCGGTGACGACCTCGTTCGTGACGAGGCCTTTCGATTTAGTATATACCTCGTCCTCGATTAACAGCTGGTTCTCGAGGCGGACCGTGGCATCGACGATGACGCCCACCGCCTGCTCGACGGCGCGGCGCCGCGCGTTTGCCAGCGCGGCCTCGCGGTCGGCCTCCGCGTCCCCCGTGGCCGGCGCCCGCCCCACGGCGACGACGGCGTGCGCCGCGGCCGCGGCCAACGCCAGGACGGTGCACAGAATCGCCAGCGAAGTGCGCATTACTCGAGCCCCCGAGTCATTATGACCAGCCGGCCGCCCTTGAGAACGTCCGCCTGCGCGTCGAGCTGGAACAGGATGTCGACGATGTGAGAGGGCAGGACCAG
>JAZGGY010000407.1:0-8646 GCA_036480675.1 bacterium
AATGAAGATATTAAAATGCATAGCTGTCGCGGCGATGCTCGCGGCCGTCGCCGGGAGCCCGGCCGCCGCGCGTAAGGTAGCCGTACTGGACTTCCCGGCTTTCGGCCAGGCGAGCGCTGAAAGCGGCGTCGACGTCGCCGACAACGTCCGCCTTATGTTCCTGGGCGTAGAGGAGTACGAATCGGAGAGTTACCGGCGCATGAATAACGCCGCCACCGCGGCGCTGGACGCCGGCCTCGACCTTACCGCCATGAACGATATCGTGCGGTTGGGTAAGGCTTTGGGCGACGACGAGGTCGTCACCGGCCGCGTTACGTACGACGGCGAGCTGTATACGGTCCAGGTTTGGGTAAACGACGTCGAGAAGAAAGCCTTGAAGGGGTCGGCCGACGCCCAGAACCGCGACTTGCGCCGGTTGACGGAGGATTTGATAATAGGGATGAGCGGGGCCGAGCGATTCGGCGTCCTTTTCCCGGACGAGGTGCGCGACCTTCCGCGGCCCACGGAGAAGGAAACCCGCCTGGCGCTGTCCCTCATCGCCACCGAAGAGGAGCTCGCCCTTTTCGACGTCCTCTCCCCCCGCGGCCAGAGCATGATGCTGGACAAGTTCTGGGTGCGGCGCGACCCGGACCCGAGCACTCCCGAGAACGAGTACGAGGAGGAGTTCTGGCGGCGCGTGACGTACGTCCAGGACCACTATTCGACGCCCATCCGCGACGGCCTACGGACCGACCGCGGTACGGTTTACGTCACCTTCGGCCCCCCCGACGATATCGAGGACCGCGCCGGGGGCGTGGCCTCGCTGGCGGGTTACGAGCGGTCTACGTGGACTACCAAGCCGTATTACGCGTGGAAGTATTACAATGCCGGGCTGGTAGGCCGACGGATGCTCTTCGTTTTCGTCGACGACGTGGGCGACGGCGAGTACAACATCTTCGCCTCCACCGAGCCGGGGTTCGGCCGGCACATCGCCTCCTTCACCGAGTTCGACACGAACCGGCTGGCGATCGACGAAGAGGATATGGAAGATGCCCGCGATACCACGTTCTGGGATTCGCCGGGCCGTTTCGAAGGTAAGTAAGAGCGCGAGGTAAACCAAGAACCCATTCCCATACGCGGAGGTTTCTAGAGGATGAAGCTCTTTATCGACACCGCTAATTTGGACGCCATAAAGCGCGTCGCGGACCTGGGCTTGCTCGATGGCGTCACCACCAACCCCACGCTCGTATCGCGCGAGAAGATGCCCGCCGACAAGCTCTACGACGAGATCGCCAAGATATGCTCGGGCCCCATAAACGTCGAGGCCGTGAGCCAGGACGCCGACGGCATCGCGGAAGAAGCGCGCGAATTCCACAAACGCGCTCCCAACTTCGTCGCCAAAGTGCCTTGTTTCGAAGAGGGTTTAAAGGCGGTGCGACGGCTCGCCGACGAGGGCATTACCACCAACGTGACGCTCGTCTTCTCGCCGGCGCAGGCCATTCTGGTGGCCAAGGCGGGCGCGGGGTACTGCAGTCCGTTCATCGGGCGCCTCGACGACATAAGCCACGAAGGTATGGACCTCATCGAGGACATCGTCATGATTTACGAGAACTACGACTACGATACCGAAGTCGTCGTCGCCAGCGTCCGCCACCCGCTCCACGTCGTCGAGGCCGCGCGCATCGGCGCGGACATTGTCACCATCCCCCCGGCGGTCATCGACAAGCTGGTGAAGCACCCGCTCACCGACGCCGGGATGAAGAAGTTCCTGGACGACTACGCGAAGATACCGAAAGGCTAAAGCGCCCGACGACGTCGGGCCGCGGTAAGGAGGGAAGATGCTCGAGTTCAGATTCAATTTCATAGATATCTTCCGCGCCCCCCGACTCGCGCTGAGCGCCAAGAAGATATGGACCCAGCTGAGGGCGTTAGCGCTGGGCCTTATTCTGTATAACTTCTTCGTATACTTGGCGTTTGCGGTCTCGGGCGCGGACGCCTACCGCATATGGAGCTCGTACTACCTCTTCCCGCCGCTGGCGCTCGCGTTCGGCGCTATCCCCTTGAACGCCGGCGGCGTAATCCTATGGGCTTTGGGGGCGCTGGCCTTTTTCGTCGCCGTCTTCTTCGGCATGGCGGCGGTGGCGAAGATCACCATCGAGCAGCTGCGGGGAAACGACTTCTACTCCCGGCGGGAGGCGGGCCAATACGTGCGGCGCCACTGGCGGGCCGTCATCTTCACGCCGCTGGCGATCCTCGTTTCGTTGGCGGTACTCTTGGGCGGTGGCTTGCTCGTCGGCCTCGTCGGCAAGATCCCCTGGTTCGGCGACGTCGTCGCGTCGTTGTCGCTGGTGCCGCTTTACCTCGGCGCGCTGCTGGTCGTGTTCCTGGCGCTGGTTTTCGCCATATCGTTCTGCCTTACGCCGTCGATAGTGGCCACCACCGGCGACGACACTTTCGAGGCCTCGTTCGAGCTTTTCTCTACGTTGTCGGGTCAACCGTGGCGGCTGGTGGTGTACGACGTCTTGCTGTGGGCGCTGGCGACGGCCGCGGCCGCGGCGTTCGCGTTCTTCTCGGCGGCGGCGCTTAAGGTAGCGTACGCGGTTTTGTACATACCGATGGGGCCCAAGTTCGCCGTAGCCTTCGACGCCGCGTGGCGCGTATTACCCAGCTGGCTGCGGGGCGTGTACTCGGGCGCCTGTCCCCCCTTGGCGTGCCTCTCGGCGTCGGGCGTCCGCTCCTTCTTCGTCTCGTCCGAGGTCATGTTACCGCTGCCGTGGCCGCAGGCCATAGCCGCGACGCTCATGTCGCTCGGCCTGCTCGTTATACTGGGCGTCGTTTGTTCCTATATTTTGAACGTGAATACCGTGGGCCAGACGATAATTTACACCATCCTGCGCAAGAAGAAGGACGACGAGAACCTGCTCGAGATGTACGACGACGAGCTCGAGCAGGCGGTGCTCACCTTGGAAAAGGAGAAAGAAGCGTCGGCCGAAGGCGAAGCGGCGGAGGAGGCCGGTGAAGCGGGCGATTAAGACGGACGGCGCGCCGGCGGCCATAGGGCCGTACGCCCAGGCCGTAGCCGCCGGCCCTTTCTTATTTACCGCCGGCCAGATCGCGCTCGAGCCCGCGACGGGCGAGCTGGTCGGCGCCGACGCCGCTGCCCAAACGCGCCAGGTTATGGCCAATCTGACGGCCGTGCTAAGGGCCGCGGGCGCTTCTTGGGAGAACGTAGTACGAACGGACATTTACCTCGTCGACCTCGCCGACTTCGCCGCCGTCAACGAAGGGTACGCCGAGTTCGTGGGCGAGGAGCCGCCCGCTCGGGTTACGGTCCAGGTCGCGGCACTGCCCAGGGGCGCGCTGGTCGAGATAGCCGCGGTGGCGCACGTCGGCGGGGAGTAGCTTTCCTATGTGGCGGTCGGTCATTATCATAATATGCGCGACGTTGCTGGCGCTCGCGTGCGAGGACGAGCCGGCGCAGGGGCCGGAGTGGTTCTACATAACGGCCGAGGGCAGCGGCCTCCCCGGCAACAAGGTCTACGACATATACGCGGGTTCGGATGGGACGTGGTTCGCCACCGACCGCGGCCTCGCGTTCAACCGTGCCTCGGATTGGTTGGTGTACGATTATTGGGGAGGGATGCCGGCGAACGAAATTTTCGGCCTGGCGGTATGTCCGAACGACGACGTGTGGGTCGCGACGTGGCGGGGGGCGGCGCGCTTGCGCGGCGAAGAGATTAGGAAATTCACCACCGGCGACGGCTTGCCGTCCAATTGGCTCTACGACGTCGCGTTCGACGGCGAGAAAGTGTGGTTCGCTACCAACCGTGGCCTGGCCCGCTTCGACGACCCTGGCTTTACCGTCATCGACGGCACGTCGGGCCTGCCGGGCGACGACGTGCGCGACGTGTACGCCGTGGGCGTGGACCGGGTATGGGTAGCTTGCTTCGGCGGCGCCGCGTTCTACGACCGCGGTAAGATAACGGAGTACACCGCGATCGGCGCCGGCCTGCCGTCGGACGTCGTCTACGCCGTGGCCGCCCGGGGCGACGACGCCTGGGTCGGCACCGACCGGGGCCTCGCCCTCCTCAGGAACGGGAAAATCGTCAAAACGTACACCAGCGCGAACTCGGCGTTGCGGGCCGACATTATAAACGACCTCGGCTACGGCGCGAACGGCGAGCTGTGGGTCGCGACGGCGGGCGGCGGCGCTTCGCGGAGCGTTGGCCCGGGCTTCGAGACCTTCGGTACGACCCGCGGCCTGTTATCCGACTACGTCCTTTGCGTCTTCGGCGATAAGCTGGGGTACGTGTGGTTCGGGACGCTCGACAGCGGCGTCAGCAGATATTACGACTGAGGGGGATAACGGCGCGAACGAACGCGGCTCGGGCGAGCCGCGTTTTTGTATTGGCTCGCCAGCTCGCGGCGCAGCCGGCGGGCCCGGGCGGCGCGCTCCGCGGGCGACGGCTTCGCGTCGACCAGGAAGTGGAGAACCGGGTTCGGCTCCGCGGCGGCAAGGTTGGCGCGCGCCTCCTCGTAGTAAAGCGTCACCGCGGCGATGGGCTTGCGCGTGAGCCTGACGACCTCTTCGTCCGCCTCGAGCCAAAGGTGCCGGTTCCATACGTTGCATAAAACGAGGGCCGCCGACCACAACGCGACGAGGAACGCCGCGAACGGCAAAAGGCCGGCGGGCGCGGCGGCGTCGGCGCCCCGGCGGCGTGCCAGCGCGACGGCGACGGCGTCCGCGGCGATGAGCGACCCCATGAAAAAGATCAGCGCCGCGGCGCCGACGAGGCTGTTTCGCGTCGCCTCCGCCCGGGTGACCGCGGCCGCCAGGAAGACCTCGGCCTCGTACCGGCCGAGCGACTCCGCGCCGGCGGACAAGACGACGACCCGGCGCGCGGGGGACGACGCCGAGGCGATAATCTCGTCCGCGGGGGGGCGCCGCTCGACGGCGACCTTGTACGGCGGCATCTGGTATTGCGCCGACAGGTACTGGACCCGCTCGAGCAGAAAGCCGCCCGTGGGGGACGACGGCTCGGTTATCGGCGGTAGCGGGAGAAGGAACGCCCAAAATACCGCCGCCACGACAACCGCGAAGGTCGCCGCGATCCACCACGTCCGCGGCCATATGGCCCGGGCGGCGCCGACGGCCAGCGCGAAGGCCCCCGCCGCCACGCCGTAGCAAAGCGGCGCGATTAGGATGACGGCGGCCGAGGGCTCGCCGCCCGCGGCGCGCAAAAAGCCGGCCCGTACGGCGGCAGCCAGTAAGAGCGGGACCGCCACCGCCGCCCCTACCACGCCGGCCATGATTAACGTAGTGGCGAAGGTGCGCCCCCGGCCCAGCCGCGCCAAACGGCGACCCGCCCCCGAGAAATACAACGCCGCGAGCGCGGCGATTATCAACAGCGCCGCCGCTACCGCAGAGATTTGGCGCGCCGTCGTGTAGCGGCCGGCCGCGGCGAAGCGCGGGTCCGTAAGCGCCTCTTTTTCCGGCTCGGGGAGCTTGGGGCCGAGCTCGTAGATAAGGCCCCGCTGGCCGAAAGGCACGGGTGCGGCCTCTTCGCCGAGTGCGGATACCGCGGCCAGCGACAGGGCCAAGGCGGCGCCGATAATCAAAGAGCGGACCATTGTCACGGAGGATAGCATAAAGGGCGGCGGCGGGTCAAAGAGTATCGAAACGCCTCTAAAAAAACCCCGCGGCGTGGCGGGGTTTTGTGGGCGATGGGGAACTCGAACCTACGACCTCCCGGTTGTGAGGCGGTTTATCCGGCGCGGCGCCCCTCAGGGCGAAAGCGACCCGGGGCGGTCGTTGCTGAGCTTCGGAAAGAAGAACTGCTTGCGGTCGTTTATGAAGTAACTTGAGACCGGGACCTTGACCAGGTCGCGCCAGAGGAGGGCGGGTTTCGACAGACTAAGGCCGGGCCACAGGAGCCGAGTGAAGATCTTGGCGTAGATGGCGGCGCGGTCGTTGAGCAGGTTTACAACGGAAGTCAAAAGGGTTCGCATCTCCGCGGCGGAGATGTGGGGGTTGTTCCATACCAGGTGTTTCGAATTATAATGGGCGTACGTCCGGTCGAAGATGCCGTATTCGGCCTCCAATCGGTCCCACAACGGCGTCTGCGGGTAGGGGGTGAGTACGCACACGCCGCTCGAGTCGAAACCTAATTCGTTGAGGAGCTGCGCGTCGCGGAGCGTCTCCTCCGCGTTCATGCCCTCGTAACCAATGAGGTAGTAGGCGAAGCGGAACATGCCCGGCTTTTCCGCGGTGCGCCGCGCGAACGCCGCAACCTCGTCGACGCTTTGCTTTTTGTTGATCGACTCGAGGGCTTTTTGGGACATGGACTCTACGCCGACGAGCGTAATGCGCAGGCCGCGTTCGTGCCATTCGTCGAGGTTGTGCAGGAAGAGTGACGCGCGGGATTGGGCCAACCAATGGAAGTTATAACGGCTGAGGAGTCTGGTCACGCTGTCGGTGAACCGCTTATCCGCGCCGAAGATTTCATCCATGACGAAGATATATTTAATGCCGATCTTTCGGTAATAACGCAGGACGCGCTCGATGCTTTCGTAGTTGATCGAGAAGCGCCGCTTGTCGAACGCCGGCGTCTGGCAGAAGGTACACTTATACGGGCAGCCGCGCTGGGTGTAGAGCAAACCCGCGCTGAAGTGCCGTATGTTCCCGGGGCGCAGCGATACGTGTACCATCATCGCCGGGTGTTCGATGTCTTCGTCGGGGACGCTGTGGCCGAAAAATTGCGCGATGGAGTCCTCCGCGGGGCCGACGAATGTCCGGTCCACCATGCTCGGGACCTTATCGTCCAGCACGCCGAAGTTGCCGGCCCACGTCTCCCGCACGCCTTGCCGCCGCGCCTCCTCGGCCATACTCTCTATTTCGGCGATGTCACGTTGGTAGGCGCTGAAGCCGACAATATCCCAGCCTTCTTTCAGCTTCGCGACGTACTCGTGCCACAGCGGATACTCGAGTATCTCGACCTCGGGGACGTTTTGCTTGATGAAGCGCAGGCCGGGGCTGAGCCGGCACGGCGAGCTCAACTTGGGGAGACCCCGAGTGGCGCCCCCCAGGAAGTCCAGGTAGTCGCCGCGGGAGCGTCGGTACGAGGTGCATAGGAGGACGCGGGGGTTGGTGGACGTGGCTTTCATCGGGTTCCTTTTTTAAGCCGCGCGATTTTTACGCGGCGAGTTTGCACGCGCCCTTTTGTTACGACCGGGGGGTAGGTATCGGCCTGACGTTAGCGCGGGTTTTTTGAATGATTATACGCTGCGACGGCGGCCGGCTAAGCCGCGGCGCCCTTTGGATATGAGTGAAGCGAACGCGCACCGCCGTCCGCTTTTAATAATCTTATAGTATACATCGAGGTCTTTGTCAAGTTTTTTCCCGGCCCGCGCCGAAATACGGCTCGGCCCGGTCGTTAATAAAAAAGGGCCCTCGCGGGCCCTTGATTTTTTTGGGCGATGGGGGACTTGAACCTCCGACCTCCTGCTTGTAAGGCAGGCGCTCTAGCCAACTGAGCTAATCGCCCGTACGTATAGAGTATAATTAAATAATCGCCTCGTAGTCAACCCTAAATATGGAGCCGTTGCGGTCTCGTCCGAGACATGGTAAAATATACCCGTGCGCTCATGTTTTCGCATCGCGGCCTCAATTTTTATTTTGGCCGGCGCGGCCTTCGCCGAGTGGCGGCCAATGCCCCGCCTGGCCCTCGTCCACGACGACGCCGGCGCCGACTCCCTTTATAACTACTTCGCCGCGACACCGGCCTTCGTCTTCCGCCACGGCGGCGACACGTACCAGGCGCCGGTCCTGGCCGACGCCGTCGGCAACGTCACCGTCAAGCGTTTCTTCGACGCTTATAAGAAATACCTCGACGGCCGCGGCGGCCTGAAACAACTCGTCGCCGTCGGCGGCGTGGCCCCGGCCGACCTCGAGTATACCCGTAAATATTTCGGCCTGGGCGAAGAGGATGTCTGGGAGATAATAGGGCCGCCGCCCCGCGTCGCTTGCGAGCTCTCGCGCGATTGGGTCTCGAGCGAGTACGTCGTCGTCGCGCCGTACGTCGCGGCGCCGACCGTCCGCGACGTCGAGAGCGCCGCCAACGCCGCCTCCGTCGCCGCTTACCTGAACGCGCCGCTCTTCTACGCCGAGCCGTCGGGTCTTTCCCTCGAGACGTTGGAATTTATCGGATACCTCGCGCCGTCGAAAGCGGTCGTGGTCGAGATAGGCGACGCGTTGCCGCCCTCGGTCAACGCGGCGCTCGCCGCTCGCGGCGTCGTCGTCGTCGCGGACCTAAAGTCGGAGCGCGACGTCGTCACCTACGTCAACGACCTCACGGACCCGGCGCCACCGGTGCTTTGCGGCTTCCGGGGCCGGGGGATGGCGGCGCCGGCCGCGCTGGCCGCGGCGCGCTACGGCGGCTTCGTTCTGGAAATCCCCGCGGATATAACGGCGTTGAGCTCGAGCGCGTGGGAATTGGAACGGGCGCACGTCCCCGAGAGCCGCGAGAAGCTGCTCGAGCCCTACGTATCACCGGCGTCGGTGCTCGCCGGCGGGCAGGCCATAGCGGACCGGTTTTACGCGTGGCTCGAGGCCTTGGGCGGTACGGACCCCCGCCAGCTCGAATACGTCCTGACCTTCGCGCCCGCGTT
>JAZGGY010000408.1:0-4041 GCA_036480675.1 bacterium
GGTATTCTCGGTGATGCTGCCGTCGTCGTAATCGATGGCCCGCGTTTCCGGGTCGACGATTACGTTCTCGAGAAGTGAGCCGAACTTGATAGCATCGTAGATCTGCGGCTCGTCTTTCGCAGAAAGACGGATGACTTTCGCGTAGCATCCGCCTTCTAAGTTAAAGCAACCTTCGTCGCTCCACCCGGTTTCGTCGTCGCCTATAAGGCGCCGCTTGGGGTCGGCCGACAGAGTAGTTTTTCCAGTCCCCGACAAGCCGAAGAACAGAGCCGCGTCGCCGTCGGCGCCGACGTTGCACGAGCAATGCATCGGGCACACGCCGCGCGCCGGTAAAAGATAATTCATTATCGTAAAGATGCTCTTTTTCATTTCGCCGCCGTATTGGCTTCCGGTTATGAGGATAATATTCTTCCTCAAATCAACCGCTACGACGACGTACGAACGGACGCCGTCCTCCTCGGGAACGGCGTGGTACTCGCAGGCGTTTACTACCGTAAAATCAGCCTTGTGCGTCGCCAACTGCTGCGGCGTGGGCCGGCGGAATAGCGTGCGCGCGAAAAGTGAATGCCACGCTTTCTCGGTCACGATCCGCACGCCGTACGAATACGTAGGGTCGGCGCCTACGTAGCCGTCGAATATGAAAAGGTCTTTATGTAAAAGAGACGCCGCAGCTTTGGCGTATAGCTTGTCGAACGTCTCCGGTTCCATCGCGACGTTGACTTTTCCCCACCAGATGTCCTTCTCCGTCGCCGGGTCCCGCACGACAAACTTATCGTTGGGCGAGCGGCCCGTCCGGTCCGGCGTGCGTACCAACAAAGCGCCGTTATCGGCCAGCTCTCCCTCGCCACGGCGAAGCGCCATTTCCACCAAAACCGGCGCTGATAAATTGCGAAAAATACCCTTTTCCGTCTTAAGCCCTATGCCGCTTAGGCCAAAATCGTCGGCCATCTTTGACTCCTCTCAATCTTTGCGAACCCGGTTAAACTGTGAAAATAATAACACACCATCTTACAATAAGCCGGCTGATTTCGCAAGTAATCATTCGACCGGCGATAGCTCGTACACGTCATTCAGCGGGTCCCTGTACACTGATTTATTATATTTTTCGATGAACTCGTAGAAGGCGTTCTTGGTACGCTTACTATACGAAGGCCAGGCCTTCTTTTCGAACATATGAAATATATGTACGTGCGTAATACCCTGCCGACGAGCGAGCTCGTACAGCGCCGCGGCGTCGGCGCCGTTTTCGGCCGCCAACAAAAACGCCGAGGCCTCGAAGAAAGAATCGTAGACCGCCTCTCGCTCGAGATACAGCGTGTGGTTGGTAAATACCATCAATATCTTGGCATCCGGCGGCGTATTCTCGTTTATGAATTTCTGCGCGAGGTAGAAACCGCATTTGGTCTCGAGGAACTGCTCCCTACTTTCGCCGGCGAGGTAGTCGAACCCCTCCAGCGTGTGGAAGACGCCGCCGACGTTGTACGCCAGGGCGGTAAATATGATAAGGACGACGACGGCCGCACGCCACGCCCCTCGAGCGACCGACCCCAAAACCCCTTCGACGGCCGCTAACGAGCCGGAGGCGGCGACGGCCAGAGCCGCAAGGCCGCCGTCCAAAAAGCGAAGTTGCTGCGGCCCCAACGACCAACAAGCGACGAACGCCCACCCAAACGCCACCAACCGGCCCGCGCGCCGGAACGCCAGCGCCGCGACCGCGGCCAACGGCAAAAGGTACGGTAGATATATCCCGGCGAAATAATTGTAATCGAAATCCGCCCTAACCGAAATCCGGTACGGCAATAGCAAGTAGTCGTACCACGCTCTACCCGCCCCGATGTCGTGCTGCCACGAGACGAGGTGTTCCGCTTGCAGCCGCGAGAAATCGCGCCCGCCTAAAACGTCGTAAAAAAGCGGGAAAATAGGGCTCCCCCGTTCGACGTACGCCTTGACGAGCCACGGCGCGACGAACGCGACCGCGACCGCCAGTATAACCGCTACGTCGCGCCAACGCAGCCGCCGGCGGACGACGTCATATACGAAAACCGGCGCGAAAGCCCCCAGGACGTAGATCGACGTGTACTTGACGGCGAGCGCCGCGCCTAAAAATATCCCGACCGCCAAACCGCGCCGCGGCTCCCGCGCGTCGCCGGCTGGGCCCGGCCTGAAATACGCGTACAACGCGGCGACGACGTACAGCATGAGAAAATGGTCCACGTGCGCGCCGGGCATAACAACGAAGAACACGGGCGTAAAGAATACCAGGAACGCCGCCGCGGCGGCGTAAAACTGGGGCAGCCAGAACCTCGCGAGCCGGTATACGAACGCGATGACGACGAGCGACACCGCGAAATACGACGCGTTGGCACACGTCAGGCCGTCCCACAACATCCCCCACAGGTAAAACATCGTCGCCCCCAGCGGCATCGACGAATAGGTATTGTGCGGGAGATAGACCAACCCGTGCGCCGCGGCGTACTCGTGCGGCACGGCCAGGTGGTACGTTAACGCGTCCCAGTACAAGGGCGGCTGCGCCGCGGCCAGAACAAGTGGAAACGCCAACAAGCCGCCGAAGAAGATCCACGCCGCCGGCCCCGGCTCGAGCTCCGCAAGCCAACGGCGGACGCGCGCCGACGCGCCCCTCAGGCGCCGCACCCACGGATAAAACCCGAGCACCAGAACCGCGATTACAATAATTTTAACTATAAAACCGTACGCTAAATGAACCGCGGCGAGGCCGAAGGCGGCCAGGCTGAAAACGACTACGCCGGCCGCTATCGCCATTTCGGGCGCGGCCTCCGTCGGATAACGTAACAGTTTCAATACCGCTTTTCCGGCGAAGTACGCGGCGAGCCACAGTGCGCCGAAAAGGACCAGGTGCCACAACTTCGGCAACAGCGCACCGACCATGTTGCGGTAAATATGGGGCGCGACGGCGTTAAGCACGAGGAACGAGCCGGCCGCCGCGACAACTACCGCGGGCCAAAAGAACTTTCTCACCGTTCGCCTCCGACCAGTTCGTACACGCCGTTAAGGCGGTCCCGGTATATCACGACGCCGTACCGTCGTATGAAGTCGTAGAAAACGTCCCGCGCCCGCGGCGTGTAGTAAGGCCAAACCTTGGGCTCGTACGAGTGATAAATATGCACGTAGCCGCACCCCCACTCCCGCGCCAGCGCGTACAACTCGGCGCCGTCTTTCGCTTTCTCCGCGGCGAGGAGCAACGTCGACGCCTCGAGGAACGAATCGTACGCGGCGGCGCGCTCCAGGTACAACGTATGGTTGGTGAATACCATTAGGACCTTAGCGTCCGGCGGGAGCTCCTTGTTGATGAATTCTTGAGCCGCGAAGAAGCCGACGCGGTTGCGTAAAAACTTGTCGCGGTCCGGCCTAAATAAATACGGATACGTCGAGGTCACGCTCAATATCGCGCCGGCGAAATACGGGATGCTTACCAAAAACAAGGCGATTACCACGAACGACCGCCAAAGCCGCCGGGGCCAGCCGCCCCATCGTCCCTCCGCGGCGGCCAAGACCGCCGCCGCGGCAACCGCGAAGGCCGGGAGCGCGGCACCGAGGAAACGAAGCTGCTGCGGCCCGAAAACCCACGCCAACAAGTACAACCATCCGTACGCCACCAGACGGCCGCCTCGCCTGAAGAATACGGCCGCCAGCGCCGCCAGCGGCAGTAGAAACGGCAAATAGATGCCGGAGAATTCTTTGTAACTAACGTCCGCCTCGACCGATACGCGGTACGGCAAGAGGATTAAGTCTAAAATCCCCCGCCCTCTCCCCATACCCAGCTGCCACGCCATAAGGCGATCCGCTTGCTCCGCCGAAAAGCCCCGGCCGTCGAAGAAGCCGTAGAACAGCGGAAAAACCGGGTTGCCTCGCTCTACGTACGCTTTTACCAGCCACGGCAAGACCATGACGACCGCGACGATTATCGCCTTTACGAGCCAAGAAGGCCGGACCCGCTTCCTTATCGCGTCGTATATCCAGATGGGCAAGAAAGCGGCGACGACGGCGTACGCCGAGTACTTT
>JAZGGY010000409.1:0-8772 GCA_036480675.1 bacterium
GCCGGAGCCCGGCAAACGCGAACGCGCCGGCTCGAGGTCTCTTACTGAAATCGAAGCCAGCGGCGGGACTGCCCGGCGCCTTGAGCTCGCGGCCTTCCAGGGGTGGGAAATTAAGTTCGTTGACGCCGCAGTTTCATTCCGCGATAAGCGGGAGGCCAGCGGCGACGGCGCGTACGACAAAGAGTATATGCGCGCCGACGCCGAAGTCGCCTTCTCCGACCAGGCCGGTACAACCGTCGGTTTCGCCGCCGATTTCGAAGGCAACGCCGAAAAGTTGCGGGGCGAAGAAATCGGCCTCGCCGGCGAAGCGGGCGACAACTCGGCCCGGAGCGGCAGAGGTTCGGCCGGTTTCCGAAGCAACTTATGGGGTAAGGCCAAATTCGCTACCAAGATTTCCGGCACCTTCACGGAGGGCGAATATCGGGAGCGAAACGTCGTCGACCAGGTAATAACGTCTGACTCGAGCTACGACTTCTTCTGGTTGGGAGAAAACCTATCGCGGGGCTTTTTCACGTTAAGCCAGGAGAATTACGAAATTGAAGGACGGGAACAAGGGTTCCTCACCGGCAGGCTGAGTTTGGAAAACGACTTCCCCATCGCCGACCGGTTGTATTTACTAGGCGGCTTCGGCACTTACTTATTCCGCGGCGACCAGCCCGAATTCCGCTTCTACCCGAGGGGACGTCTACTGCTGCGCCTTACGTCGCGATGGGGGTGCTCCATCGACTACCGGCCGCAGTTGAACGTACCGAGCTTCCGGGCATTGTACGTCCACCGCGATTACGCCGTACCCGGCGATTTTCGTCCCGTAGAGGATAAATACTTCGCCGTACGGGCGGGCTTAAACTATCACTTCCAAAGCCTGGGCCGTTTAACGGCCGCGGTATACGAGGAACGCTTTCGAAGGACGTACGCCGCCGCGGATTCGTACTTCGGCGCCGTTACTTACTACGACCCCGGCCGAGCCCGCATTCGCGGCGCCGACGCTTCCTATCGCATAACGCTGGCGCGCGTCGAACACTACGCCGGCGCCGAATACAGAACCGTGAGGTTATACCAAACGCCGGAAAATCGCTTCCCGTACTTACCGACGTACGAAGGGACCGCCGGCCTTACGTTCAAATTCGGCCGCGGCCACTCGGCTTCGGTGGAGGCGGCGTTTCTGGGCGAACGCTACGCCACGCCGACCGCCGCCGAACCCCTCGCCGCGGCTTGGATCCCCAACGCGAATATAGTTGTAATGCTTAAACCGGGAATATCAGTTACAACCGCGGCCGACAATATCACTGACGAAAAGTATTACGACGCCGCCGGCGTATTGGCACCAGGAAGGTCCTTCCGCGTCGGCGCCAACCTCGTTTTCTAAACCGATATGAAGACGGACAGTAAAAAGACGCGAGAACTGACGCCCCGCCAAATCGTCGAAGAACTCGATAAATACGTCGTGGGCCAGGATGCCGCTAAAAAAGCGGTGGCCATAGCGCTGCGCAACCGTTGGCGCCGGCGCCAACTTCCCCCCGAAATCGCCGAAGACATCGCCCCCAAAAACATCATCATGATAGGGCCCACCGGCGTAGGCAAAACCGAGATCGCGCGCCGGCTGGCCCGGCTAGCCAACGCGCCGTTCGTTAAGGTCGAGGCGTCGAAGTTCACCGAAGTAGGGTACGTCGGCCGCGACGTCGACGCCATTATTCGCGACCTGGCCGACGTCGCCGTGGCCGCCGTACGGGAGGAGCTCGTGACCGAAGTGGAAGAGCGGGCCGCGGAGCTCTCCGAAGAGCGCCTGCTCGACATACTGCTGCCGCCGCCCGTAGTTGCGGGCGAACCCGGCTCGGCGACGGAGACGCGGGGCACGGCGGCACGCGCCGCGGCGATCCCGGTAGGTCCCTCCCCCGAACTCGAGCAGAAAAAAGAAGCCGAACGGCGTAAGTACGAACGCGCCCGCGAAGTTCTTAGACAGAAGCTGCGCGATGGCGAGCTCGACGACCGGACCGTCGAAATCGAAGTCGAGGCCAAAATATCGCCCACCGTCGAAGTCTTCACCGGCCAGGGTTTCGAAGAGATGGACATGAACCTCGGCGAAGTATTCAACCAATTCCTGCCGAAAAAGACCACCACCCGCAAGGTGACCGCGGCCGAGGCGTTGGATATGTTAACCGAGGAAGAGGCGGCCAAATTAGTAGATATGGATAAAGCCGTCAACCTCGGCCTCGAGCGCATGGAACAGTCGGGGATCGTCTTCGTAGACGAGCTCGATAAAATCGTGGGTCCCAAGACCATCGCCGGCCCCGACGTATCCCGCGAAGGCGTACAGCGCGACCTACTGCCCATCGTCGAGGGTTGCTCCGTAAATACCAAGTACGGAATGGTGCGTACCGATCACACCCTCTTCATCGCCGCCGGCGCTTTCCACGCGGCCAAACCGTCGGACCTCGTACCGGAACTCCAGGGACGTTTCCCCATACGCGTCGAACTCAAGAACTTGACGGCCGAGGATTTTTACAAGATCCTCACGCAACCTAAAACCGCCCTCGTGAAACAATACCGCGCGCTGCTTTCGACTGAAGGCGTCGACTTGCATTTTGAGGACGCAGCTCTACGTAAGATAGCGGAGATCTCGCAAACGCTTAACGAGAAGTTGGAAAATATCGGCGCGCGCCGGCTCCACACCGTGATGGAGACGCTCTTGGAGGACCTCTCCTTCGACGCTCCCGAAAAGAAGGTCCTAAGCACCACGATAGACGAGGAGTACGTCGACCGGAAGCTCGCGGCGTTGGCGAGCGACGAAGACCTCGCCAAGTACATCCTCTAGACGGCGAAATGGAGCCCCGGTTATAAACTGTTCGGGAGTCGCGGAATGAGAAACTATATTATCGCCGTACTTACGCTCATCGCCCTCGCGGCGACTTGGGCGGCGGCTAAAAATTGGGCCGAAGAACTCGATAGCAAGGACGCCGAGAAGAGGGGCCGCGCCGCCCAAGAGCTACTAGCGAAAGCCGCGGTCGAAGGATTGTCGGAGGATGAGATCGAGGCGCTGGCGACCGCGATAGACGACGCGTCGGACGACGTCCAGGAGCCGGCGATCGAAGCGTTGGCGGCCAACACTAAAATCGCTTTGGCGCAACAATACGCCCCTTACTTTACCAACCGCGGCGATAACTTCGTAGCCTTCCTTTTATGGTACTCGGTTTATAAAACGTACTCCCGCATCCAAACCCTGTACGGCGGCGAAGGCACGGGCGATATGAACGAAGAGACGGCGCACGCAAAAAACGAGGCGGAACGGGCGTTCGCTAACATGCTCGACCCGGAACGCAAAGGTTGGGCCCAACCTTACTACGAGGCATTGACGAAATGAACCTGAGCCGGCAAGAGGTCGAGGCGTCGTATTGGCACGCCGTGAGCGACGGTCGCGTAGAATGCGACCTCTGCCCCCAACGCTGCGTGATAGGCGACGGCGACCGGGGCGAGTGCAACTTGCGCGAAAACCGGGGAGGCTCGCTCTACGCCGCGGCCTACGGCGAACTCGTCTCGACCGCCATCGACCCCATCGAAAAAAAACCTATCTACCACTTCCACCCCGGCGACTACGTGTTGTCGACCGGCCCCAACGGCTGCAACCTGCGCTGCCGGGGCTGCCAGAACTTCCAGATATCCCAGGACAAAGCGGCGACCCATTATCTCTCCGCGGAGGCGTTGGCCCAGCTGGCCGCGGCCCACGACTCGCCCGGAATCGCGTACACCTACACCGAACCGCTCGTTTGGTGGGAGTACGTCCGCGACTCCTGCATGGCGGCGCGCGACCGCGGCCTGTATAACGTCGCCGTTACCAACGGTTTCCTGGAAGAAGAGCCCGCCCGCGAGATAGCGGCGCACCTCGACGCCGCGAACGTCGACGTCAAGTCGCTGTCGGACGAATTCTACCGCGACTACTGCGGCGGTAGCTTGGAGCCGGTTTTGCGCACCGCCGCCATCTTCAAAGAACAACTCCACTTGGAAATCACCCACCTCCTCGTACCGGGCTTAAACGACGGCGAAGACAACGTCGCGGCGTTCGTCAAGTGGGTACTCGAGAACCTGGGGCGCGACACGCCGGTACATTTCTCGCGTTACTTCCCCCACTTCGAAATGGACGCCCCGCCCACGCCGACCCATCACCTCCTCCGCGCCAAGGAAATAGCCGACCGCGACCTCTACTACGTATACCTGGGCAACGTCGCCGGGATCGGCGGGACCGACACGAGTTGCCCCCAGTGCGGAAACCTCCTCGTCAACCGCCAAGGTTACAGCGCCAAGGTCGTAGGCCTAAAAGACAGGAAATGTGACAATTGCGGCCGGCCCAGCGAGATCGTATTATAGCTGCGGCGCCCGGCCGCGCCGGGGAGATATGAGACGAGCTTATTTAACGTTGGCGGCGATATTCGTCGTCGCCGCGGCGGGTTGCAAGTCGCCGTGGCTCGTAACGACGAGCGACTATAACCGCTTCGCCATTCGGGCCCAGGAAGAGGGGCTTTGGCGCGAGGCAGAGCACCGCCTCCGCCAGGCTTTGGCCGAAGACCCCGACGACGCGCGCCTACACAACAACCTGGCCGTGGCGTTGGAAGCCCAGGGCAAGTTGGAAGAGGCGCACGACGAATACCGCAAAGCAGTACAGCTGGACCCGGGAAACGATACCTATCGCCGGAATCTTCGTGAGTTCACCGACGCACACCTTTGGGAATATACGCCCCCCGGCGACGAAGAAGCCACCCCGGACGAGGAGAACTGACAGCGCATGAAATCTTATTTGCAGAACGTATTAGCTAACGCGCCGTGCGACTACGCCGAGTTCCGGTACCAGGAATTTACCTCTACGCTGCTCGTCTTCGACGGCGACGGTTTGAAGGACGTAGCCCTAAACAGCGCCCGCGGCGGCTTCGTACGAGCGCTGGTAAACGGCCAGTTCGGCGTCGCGTCGTTCGAAGATCTCGATCGCGCGGCCGAGTACCTCGAAAAGGCCGTGAGCTTGGCGGAGGTCAAAGCCGGGAGCTTCGGCGGGTTCGCGCCGGCGGAAGTCAACGTCGACGACGTCGAGATCGACGTACCGCGGCCGGCGCACCGCGTCGACCTGGACGAAAAGGTCGCCGTCGTCAGTAAGTATAACGACATCCTGTTGGGCCATGACCGCATACCGTCCACCGATACGCGGTACCGCGACTCCTACGATTACCGCGTCTTCATCAACACCGAGGGGACAGCGGTATCGGTAAAGACGCCGCGCCTCGGCCTTTCGCTCAGACCTCTGGCGAGCGAGGGTGGCGTGGTGCAAATGGCCGTCAACAACTACGGCGGCATAATAGGCTTCGACCACGTACTGGGCCGCGAAGCGGAAGTGGAAGAGCTCGCCGTGCGCGCGGCGAGCTTACTCGACGCGGAACCGGTAATCGGCGGTACGTACGACGTCATCGCCGACCCGGTGCTAACGGGCATCTTCGCCCACGAGGCTTTCGGCCATACCGCGGAAGCAGACGACGCCGCCCGGGACGAAAAGCTGCGCGAGATAATGACGCTCGGGCGCCGCTTCGGCTCGGAGGTCCTTTCCATCGTCGACGACGCCACCTACGAAGGCCACAACGGCTACGTCCCGTACGACGACGAGGGACTCCGCGGCCGGAAAAAACACCTCATCAAGGAAGGCGTATTGACGGGCTTGCTGCACGACCGCGAGACGGCGACCCGTATGGCGGTCGAGCCTACGGGCAACGCCCGGGCGCTCGACTACCGCCACCCGCCGCTGGTACGGATGACGTCCACCTATATCGAACCGGGCGACATAAGCTTCGACGAAATGGTGGCGTCGGTACCGCGAGGGATATACGCCCGGCGGGCGAAGGGCGGTACCGGCGGCGAGACCTTCACTTTCACCGCCGAAGACGGCTTTTTAATAGAAAACGGCAAGTTGACGAAACACCTCCGCGACCTCAAGCTCCAGGGCAATCTCTTCCGTACGTTGGAGAACATCGTCGCCGTGGCGAACGATTTCGTGATGCCGGAAGAAGGAATGGGCGGCTGCGGTAAAGGGGGCCAATCGCCGCTGCCCGTCTCGTGCGGCGGCCCGCACATGCTTGTCAAAAACGTCCAGATAGGAGGGCGATAAAAGTGGTCGTCGAAGAGATATTGGAACGCGCCGGCCGCAAAGCCGATAAAGCTGAAGTAATCTTCAGCGAGTACGAGACCACCAGCGTGAAATTCAAGGCCGGCGAGCTGCACCAGGCGGCGGTAATCGACGGCCGAGGCGCCGGACTACGCGCCTTCGCCGGCGGCCGGGTCGGCTACGCCAGCACCACCGACCTCGGCGACGCAAATGACCTCGTTGAAGGGGCGCTGGCCGCGGCGAAGTTCGGCCCGAAAGCCGAATACGAACTCCCGGACGGTACAGCCGAATACGGCGACGTTAAGACGTTCGACGCCGCCGCGGCGAAGATCTCGCCCGAGGCCATGGTCGCGCTGGGCGAACAAGCGTTAGAAATGATAATGAGCGCCGACGGCCGCTACGTCGTAGACGTCGAGGTTGACCGTACCGTCGGCCGGACGCGAATCGCTAATACGGCCGGCCTGGACCGCTCCCAAGATAGAACCGGCTACGACTTCGCCGCAATCGTACGGCGCACGGCCGAAGACGATATATTCTACCACTACGACTACGACGCCTCGATATCTCGCGACTTCGACGAGATGGCGATAGTACGACGCTTGCTGGAAACGGGTAAATGGGCGGACGATATCGTAGACGTACCAACCGGAAAAATGGACCTGATATTCGACCCGGCGGAAGTACCGACTTTGCTTTTTCCGGTAATCACCTGTGTCAACGGCGCGTACGTCGTCGACGATTCGTCGGCGCTCGCCGGGCGCCTCGGCGAAGAGGTCGCAGACCCGCGTTTTACGATGATCGACGACGCCACGGACGGCTTCGGCTTTATGGCGGGCTCTTTCGACGGCGAGGGCACTCCGGCCCGGCGTATGGCCGTCATAGAGAAGGGCGTACTCAAGTCGTACTTGACGGACCTCGCTACGGCATGGCGGCTGGGTACCGCTTCCACCGGCCACGCCCGCCGCGCGTTGACGCAACCGCCCAGCCCCGGCGCCTCGAACGTCATAGTCGAACCCGGCGAAAAAACCTCGGCCCAACTTATTGCGGACACGAAAAAAGGGCTCTTGGTACTGCACGCCGCGGGCGGCTCCATGGGCAACGTCCGCAGCGGCGAACTTAGCGCCGCCGCCGCGTACGCGCTCAAAATAGATAACGGCGAGATAGTAGGGCGCGTTAAGGATTGCATCTTCGGCGGTAACGTATTCGAAATGCTGGGTCGGCGGCTCCGCGCGATCTCCAGCGATACCCGTCGTTCCGCGGGCCGTTACATGGCGCCCACGGTCGTCGTCGCCGACCAGACGATAACGGCGAAAGGTTAACAAGCTTCGCCGTCGCCGCGTGCCACCCTTCCGGGTGGCACTTTTATAGCGTTAATAATGGAAGAACTCGACGAAAACGGAACCGGGGCCAAAAAGGTCGCCGCGAACGCCGCGTATCTCCTGGCGACGAACGGCTACCGCATCCTCCTCAACATGGCGATATTTTTCGTTATCGCCCGCGTCCTCGGCGCGGAGGAGCTGGGGCAGTACGCCTTCGCGCTCTCGTACGCGACGCTCTTCTCTGTAGCGGTACACCTTGGCCTTAACGACCTCATCATCCGCCAGATCGCCGTCAACAAGGACGACGGCCCGCTCTACTTCACCGTGGCCTTCGCCGTTAAACTCGTCATGGGTGTCCTGGTTGTGGCGGCGACGGCGGTCACCATAGGCGTAGGCGGAAAGCCCACCGCGATACAGGAGCTCGTCCTGGCCGCCGCGCTCACAACGAGTTTCGTCGCCGGCGTGGAAACCGTCGTAGTGGCTTTCTTCTACGCGTACGAGCGTATGTCGTACGTGTTGGTGTTGGGCGTCTTACGGGTTACGTTGAACGCCGTCGTCGGCATCGGCGCGGCGCTCGCCGGCTTCGGCGCGCGCGGCATACTGTGGGGGTTTTTGGCAGTCGAGACGCTGGTTGCAGCGTTCGCTTTCTTTTGGTTGCGGCGGCGCCTGGGCGTACGCTTCACGCGGCCGCCGGTTCGAGCCTTCTCCACCCTACTCTGGCAGAGCTTACCTTTCGGCCTCAACGGCATCTTCATCACTATTTACATGCAGCTCCACTACTCCCTTCTATCCTTCTTCGCAGGCGACGCCGCCACCGGCGTTTACGCCGCGGCGGCCAAGCTCGTTACGTTCTTGTGTTTCATCCCGTCGGCGCTCACGCAGGCCCTCTACCCGTACCTCTCGCGACTTGCGGCCGGCGCCGACGGCGACCCCGGCAAGGTCGCGGCCCGGGCGATCCGCTACCTCGCGTTGCTGTCCTTCCCGGCGGCGGTTTATATATTCCTGCGCGCCAGCGCAATCGTCGACCTCACATACGGCGCCGGGTACGGGGAGGCCGCGAGCCTCCTCGCCGTTCTGGCGCTGACGCTACCTTTCGTCTTCGCCTCCTACCCGGCGGCGGTAGCCCTAAACGCCGTGCGACGGGAACGCGCTAACACCGCGGTGGCGGCCGGCGGCGCAGCCGTAAACGTTGCCGCCAACCTCGTCCTGATCCCGTTGTGGGGACCGCTCGGGGCCGCGGCGGCCTTCCTCGCCACGGAATCCACTCAAAGCGTCGCCCGCCTGGCGCTGCTGCGCCTTTGGCTCGGCCGTCTCGGCCTT
>JAZGGY010000410.1:0-3560 GCA_036480675.1 bacterium
CTGGAAGACGTTGTCCGGGCGGCGAACGACGAACTCTTCGAAACGGCGCAAAGTACCGAACCGGTACCCTTCGACTTCACGGACTACTACCAAAAGGAGATGGGGACGGGACTTATACGCCTTTGGCACGCCGGTACACAGCTGGTCCCGCCTTCCGCGCTCGCCGGCCACAAGTTGACCGGCGCAGCGTTGGAAGACCGGTGGCGTCAGGGGGGCGACAGGCGAGTCAACGTCGACCCCGGGTACGTCTCGGCACTGCAAATGGTGCTTGCGACGACTAAGCGGCTGCCGCAAGCGATTTACCTCCGCGACGGCGTCTACGCGGTCGTCGAGCTTATTTATCGTGACGGGGCTTTCGCAGCGTTGCCCTGGACGTACCCTGACTACCGAAAGGCCGCGGCGGAAAACCTGTTCGAACCTTTCCGGTCACAATTCTTAAAGCTGCAACGGAAGGTGGGGGAGTAAGCACCTTGCGAGAAACGATTACCGGTTCCCCCCAAGCGACGGCGGCGCTCGGCGAAAAGCTCGCGCGCGCGTTGCCGCCGGGAACCGTTATTCTACTGAACGGCGACCTGGGAGGTGGCAAGACGACTTTCGTAGGAGGTTTGGCGCGGGGTTTAAAAGCAACGCAGGAGGTACGGAGCCCGAGCTTCACGCTCGTACGGGAATACGGCCCGCTGGTGCACATGGACCTATACCGGCTCGACGCGGCCGAAGCCGCCGGCCTGGGCTGGGAAGATTATCTCGACGACAAGCGAATCGTCGCCGTGGAATGGAGCTCACACCTACCTACCGGCTTTTGGGGCAAAGGTTCCTTTCTAATAAAGCTATATTTCGAAATTGTAGACGAGAAACGCCGGCGGATAGTTTTAAAATGCGGCGAATCGGTCGCGGCGAAGCGCCGGCATCAGCTCGAGCGTTTATTTTGCGTGTAGTCGCCTTAGAGACTTCTACTACCCGGGCCTCGTTAGCGTTCGTGGATGCCGCGTCGTATTTCGAGGCGGCTCGCCGCATCGACGCGGTAGGGTGTTTGTCACGCGTTTTAATGCCGGCCCTCCGAGAGTTGGAGAGGGAGGCGTGGCCGGTGGCGGAAGCGGATTTAATAGTGACGGCGAGCGGGCCCGGGTCGTTCACGGGCCTCAGGGTCGGCATGGCCGCGGCCAAGGGTTTGGCATTCGTCACCGGTTTGCCGCTCGTAGCCGTGTCCTCGCTCGCCGCCGTCGCGGCGGCGACCCGCAACGACGGCTTCGTGGTAACGGCGTTGGACGCCCGGGGCGGTTATTATTTTTACGCCGCTTACGACAACACGGGTTCTTATCCGGAGGAAATCCTGGCCGCCGACATTGGAGACGAGGCCGCCTTAGCGAGTTTGCCGTACGACGTGTACGCCGGCCCGGTAACGCCGCCGGCTTGGCTCAGAAGCGGCCGGCCGGCGGGCCGCTGGCTCAAGGTATGGCCCGACGCCGCGATATTAGGTCGGTTGGGCGCTCGGGCGTTCGACCGCCGCGGCCCCGACGACGCAGCGACGCTTCGGCCTTATTACCTCAGAAGAGGGCAAGTGTGAAAGTTACGTTAAGGTCCGCGGAACGGAGTGACGTGCCGGCGATAAGCACTATCGAAAAGACGGCGTTTCCCTGTCCCTGGCCCGAGCCCGCCCTCTACGGCGAAATCGAAAACGACTTGGCTACGTTCAAAGTCTTATCCCTCGAGGGGAAGGTAATAGGTTACTACGACTTGTGGATATGCGCCCACGAGGCCCATCTACTAAACGTCGCCGTCGCGCCGCGGGCGCGGCGCCGAGGATACGGGACCGTATTGGTAGAGGACGCGATCGGCGAAGCCGAAAACCGCGGCTGCCGCCGGATCGTTTTGGAGGTACGACCCGGCAACTGCGCTGCGATTAGCCTTTACGGGAAATTTGGTTTCAAAACCGTTACGCGCCAGCCGCGTTATTACGCGAACGGCGAAGACGCCGACGTCATGTTAAAAGACCTCCGGGCCGCCCCCCATACGTCGAAAGGCGCCCGCTGACGGGCACCTTTATCAAATTTCCGGTTTGGACTTACCTCAATCTCAGAACGCGGTGAACCTGCGGTATAAGCCGAACATCGGGCAGGATCGTCGTAAGTTGGGTAATAAGGACAAGTAGCCGCTCCGCCTCGCCGGGAGGAGGAGGCTTTTCGTCGTGACGCGGTTGGACGACGAAGGGAATATGACCCCCCACGTCCGCGACGAGGCGGGCCGCTTCCATAACTTCTCCCTCTCCAGTGTCCGGGCCAACGACGACCTTCACGTAGCAAGTTTTTTGCATGGCGATCGTAAGGAAGGTTTTAGTTGCGTTAACCGGCAAACGCCGTCCCGAGAACGACGGAAGCTTAACGTCCACGGCGACGACGTCGACCCTCGGTATTACCTCCGCCAACTCGCGATGATGGCAACCCCGCGTCTCGAGTAAAACATTTTTACCCGTTTCGGAAAGACGGGTCAGGAGGAGGGATAAAAAGCCGGGTTGCTCCAGCGGCTCGCCACCCGTAATCGCGAGGAACGGGAGACCTCGCAGGAGGGGCATCGCGTGTGCCGTCAGGTCGGCGACCTTCACCGGGTTGGCAACGACTTTGGCGGTGGGGCCGTGAATGGGGAATTGCGACATCTGCGTCCGCGCGCGCGGCGTGTCGCAGCGCTCGCATGCCGCCTGGCACCCGCCGAACCGAATGAACAGCATCGGCGTGCCCACCAACGGCCCCTCGCCCTGGACGCTTATAAATACTTCGTCAATATACCCTTTCAGCATACGCCTCTAACTTTACCAAGCGCTTCGACGAAACGTTCCACTTCGTCGACGTATCTGGACATAACGGCCGCGGCCAGTTCCTCGGCGTCGACGCCCAGCCGCCCCCGGTCGGAGACCGCTACCGGCGCGCCGGTGCCGTCTACGTTGACGCCGAAGTGTACGATCGCCGACGTGGGCGACGACGTGGCTATGGAGACCGTCAACTTACCGTCTCCCGCGTAAACGTCGTCCCCTTCCCGCCTGAGCGGCGCGTCCGGCGCCCGCCGCCGCACTTCCTCCATGATGATGGCGGCTAAAAGGCGTTGCCGCCATATGGCTTCCGCCAGCGCCAGGCCGAAGTGTTCGACAACGAAATGTAGCATCCGCGCGGCTACGATCTTCGCGCCGGCGCGCCGGTCCGCCAGGTCCACAAGGTTTTCCGTCGGAACGTCGCAGGGCCCGATGAAAGCGACGATGGCGTCGCCCGCGACGCCGAAGTTCTTCAGCGCGAAATGGCCGTACAGCTCGGTATAGGGCCGTTCGGTACGCTCGAAATAGGTTTTTAGGGATACCACTTTGCTATTTTAAATCGATAATCAAACCGTTTTAAAACCAATAGGTCTGTAAATCATTTCTTTCGCGACGGCCCGCCGAATATTTCCTCACGCAGCTCGGGATAACCCGCCTCTTCCACCGCCGCCGCGGTGCGCCGGCAGGAGGCGCAACGCCCACAAGGCCGCGGCCCCTCGCCGTAACACGGATACACGTACCTCAGCGGTACGCCGATGCG
>JAZGGY010000411.1:0-6382 GCA_036480675.1 bacterium
AGCCCCGCCGTCGCTATCGCCAACGCCTTACTCATATCCCCCCAACCCAACTGCCCGGCCATCTCCGCCGCCGCCAGCGCAACAAACAACGCCGCCCCCGCCGCCGCGGCCGCGGATACTAAATTTATCAAAAACGCGCCGTCGCCCCATGGGAAGAACGTCGCCAGCTGCCCCAACAACGCATAGAGAGGGTAACCCGTCGGGTGCGCCACCCCCAGCGTCGCCGCCACCCCCAGGAACTCTCCCGAATCCAATATCGAAAGGCCCCGCGCCGCGCCCAAGCCGTACAGCGCGAAGCCGCCGGGCAAAAAGGCCCACGGGAGGAAGCGCAACCACGTCTTCTCCGTATACGGCATATCGGTTACGGCGCCGAAGTACCTTCGCCGTACTTCGCCATAAGGCGTTCGAACGCGGCCGACCGCCGGAGATTCTCGAAGTCCGGGTCCGCGCGCGCCGCCCAAACGTAACCCGCCGGGTCGACGCGGAAAGCCGCCTCGAGGTGCTCAAGCGCCACGGCCATGCGCCCCTCGCACGCGTTTATGCAAGCGAGCTCGTAATGGGCCAGCGCGTCGCCCGGGAATAATTCTACCGCCGCCTCGAGATCGGCCTTGGCGCGCTCCGTATCCCCCAGCTCCAGGTAGTTCACGCCTCGGGCGGTATAGATAGGCGCCAGGCCGGGGCCGAAAGCGAGGGCTTTGCCGAAAGCCTCCACCGCGGCGCCGCGATCGCCCGCGGCATGGTGGGCCAAACCCCGCTCCCACCAGAACTCGGCGTCCTCGGCGTAATCCGGCTCCGCCGCGGCAAACGCGGCCAGGGCCTTCTCATTCTCGCCCCGTTCGCGATAAATAAGGCCGCGGACGTAATCCGCTTCTCCAAGCGAACCCTCCTCGAGGTCGTCGGCTACTTCCGCGGCCTCGTCAACTCGCCCGGCAGCGAGGAGGGCCCGGGCCAACCGGGCCCGGACGACGGCGTCTCGCGGCGCCAGCTCGAGCGCACGCCGATAATAATCGACCGCCTCCGCCGGCCGGCCCGTCAACAAGTATACCCCCGCTAAACTCTTGTAACCTTCTTCGTCATCCGGGAAGAGGCGAACGTACGACTTATACAATTTCTCCTGGGGCTCGACAATATCCCAATCGAGAAGGTGATTGCTTAAACCCACGTAATATATATCAAGTACGTTTTTAAAGATGGGGTCGTTAAATTCGGCGGGCCCCTGCTTTTCGACTAAGGCGGTCAGGTCAGTGAGCGCCGCCACCGCGGCCTCGCCGCGCCGGTCGAGTTCTGAAGGCGGCGGCTCCGCCGTCGCCACCTCCATCACGACGTCGTAGGGAACTATATATCTCCACAGTTCGCCGCCCGGGTCGCCGATCCCCCAGAAAATCGGCCGCCGGCCTGCGTTCTCGGCGATCATCCGCTCGATCACGTTGCGAAGGACGAAGTCGCCGCTCGAGAGTATAACGCCGTCGGCGTCGACCTCGCCGCTAGCTTCGGCGTATTTGATCAGCGCCCTGACTTCGGTCTCCGTGGGGGCCGCTAGGTACTCGTCGTAACGGGCGAGCGCCGTCAAATAACCGCGGCCGGTAAGCCGTAATTGCGCGACGACGGTTATATCCGGCCTACGCCTACGTACGTATGCGTTATACCACGTTATGAAACCATTCGTATCGCCGCTCATGAAAAAAACCGCCCGGCGTGGCAACGCCGCTAACAGGCGCCGGCCGTACGTCTCCGCGAAGACGAAGCCGCGCCGGTGGCCGTACGGGTAATTCGAGGTAAACGCCCAACCGGCCGCCGCCAAGGTCGCCGCGGCGGCGCCTATCGCGACAGCTGCTCGCCACGTAACGAATCTCTCCCGTATAGCTTGAGCAACGTAGCCAACCCCTAAAGCGGCGGCGAAGACGACGACCAGGTGAAGCGGTATAAAGTAGTAGCCGATGTCCCGAATGGAATAAACGACGCAATAGGCGAGGTAACCCGCGTAGTACAGCACGAGCGCCGACGCGACGGCCCAGCGGCGTTTTGCGAAAAGCCACCCCAGGCCCGCGGCCGCGAACGCCGCCAACGGCGTGACGTTGGTTAGCGCCGCGCCGCGGTGCTGCGCCAACGCGACCTTTACCCCGTCGACGCCGAAAAAAAGAAAGTGGCCGCGGTACTGCATACCTGCCAGATGGGCGTAGAGGGAACCAAGGGTGGAGGGGTCGTTCCAGTTGAAGAGCGGCTGCTGCGCCGCCCGCAGCGCCGTGTAGAGGTTTACCGAGACCCCTCCCAGGAAGAAGGCCGCCGCCAGCGGTAGCGCCCGCGCCAGCGTCTTCGCCTTCCCCCACCCGGGCCATCCTATGAAGAACAGCGCCGGAAAGAACAACGTTATCGTCACATGGTTAGCCAAAGAAAGACCCGCTATCCAAGCTAATACGTAAAGCTCCCGCGCCCCGCCCGTCCGCCGCAGCCGCAACGCCGCCCACAATAAGGCTCCCCAGAAGAGAGCGTTCAGCGCGTACACCTCCGCCATCGTCGCTACCGACCACAGCGTCCGCCCCGCCAGTACCAACAGCCCCGCCGTCGCTATCGCCAACGCCTTACTCATATCCTCCAACTTTAATTGCCCAGCCAACTCCCCCGCCGCCAGCGCCGCGAAGAACGCCGCACCCGCCGCCGCGGCCGCGGATACCAAATTTATCAAAAACGCGCCGTCGCCCCACGGGAAGAACGTCGCCAGCTGCCCCAGTAGCGCGTAAAGCGGATACCCCGTCGGGTGCGCCACCCCCAACGTCGCCGCCACCCCCAGGAACTCCCCCGAATCCGCTATCGAAAGACCCCGCGCCGCGCCCAAGCCGTACAGCGCGAAGCCGCCCAGCAAAAAGGCCCACGGGAGGGCCGATACTAACGAGAAGTTCCGGCTTGCCGCCAAGCCGACTACTCCTTTCGCGAGTAAAAGTAATAGTGAACCGGCGAGTTGGACGTCAGGTCGTCGCTGAGGGTCTCGAGCGCGACGCGCAGCCGCGGGCCTCGGATGAACTGCGCCCGGATGGGGAAATATCCGTCGCGATAAAAATCGCCCTTCGCGGGCGGCACCTCCCACTTACCGGCGAACACGCCGTTGACGCGGACCGAAGCGCGGTAGGGGGGCTCGCACCGCACCACGGCCACGACGTCCCGGCCCGGCGGGACGTCTACCGTAAACTCCTCCCCGCCGCACACGCTCCGCCCCGCCTCGAATATATTTACGCCGGGAGCGCCCCGCAAGGGATGCGCCGCGGCGAAGCTCGGGAGCATATTGGCGCCCCGCCGGCGCAGGCGATAGCCGTGTGCCGCCTCTGACGCGAGGTCGGCCACGTCCACCTCGTCCGCCAGCTCGAAGTCGGCCAGGAAGGACGAATCGGGCAGGGGCGGCTGTTCGAACACCTCCGCCGCGAAGCGCGCCACCGACATCTCGCGGCCGCCCGCCATGGTCGTAGTCAGGAGCCGCACGGAGTACGCCGTCGGCTCGAGCGCGCCCGTATCCTCGAGCGCGTATTCGCTAAAGTAGCCGACGAAATAATCGCCGTACTTAAGCCGCCGCCCCGCGAATTCGGCCACAGCGCCCGTGCCCTCGTGGCCGTAGCGCCAGGCGTCGCGCGTGACCAGGCCCTCCAAATCCACAATTTTCCGTCCGCCGTAATACGCCAGCGCGCCAACGTCGTGGGTGAAGATGGCGGCCCCCGCCGGCACGTTCTCCCGAATGTAGCGCGCGACGGCGACGTGCTGGTAACGGATATCCCGCGCGGACATGCCGTAGACGACGCAGAAGTACGCCGACGAAATAAGGCCGAAGACCAGGAAATAGGCGGCGCCGGTCCAGAACATCGCCGCGTGGCTTATCTGCGGCCGGCCGTAGCGGATGAGAAACGCCAGGCCGTCGATGCCGCCCAGGACGCCGATGACGAACAGCGGGAAATACGGCACGATATACCGGGCGTAATGCCGCGGATACGGCAGCGCCAGGCACGACGCGGTCACGCACGCCAAAAACACGACGCCGGCGGCGAAGCCCGGTAGCGCCCGACCCTCCGACCAGGATTTGCGCGCCGCCCGGCCCCACCCCACCAGGAAGAACGCCAGCGCCAGCGGCGCGAAGTAGTTAGCCGCGGCCTGTAAAGTGTTCGCGTTGTAAAAAGCCCTCAGGTATTGGCCGTCCAACCCGGCGAAGACGCTCTTGACGGCATACACGGTGTAGGAGAGGATAGCCACGGCCCGGTCGGCCCAGGGCCGCGTACTGGGCGCCAGAATCGACTTCGACAGGAAGCTCATCGACGACAGGTGGCCGCCGACGAAGTAATTCACCGCGAAATAGACGGGTATCGGCGTGAGGCCGAGGAGGAGCAGCCACTTCGAACGCGGCCGCGAGCCGCCGCCGCTCTCGTTTTTCGGGCCCCGGCCCAGCAACGCCAGCGCCGCCAATAACGCCGCGGCGATTATGCCCTCCGGCCGCGCCACCGTGAGCGTGGCCAGCGCCGCGATGAACCACACCCGGCGGCCCTGGTCCTGGTATAGGATATATGTGTACAGCGCGAAGAGCAGCGCGGCGACGTACAGGCCGCTGTCCATCCCGCCCAGCGCGTGGAACGTCACCACTCCCGTCGTCGCGTAGACGAACGTCGAAACGATGACGTAGCGGCCTTCGAAGAGGTGCGAGACCACCTTCGCGAAGAGCCATATGCTCAGGCCGTACAGCGCGACGTTCAGGACGTACGCCGCCCACACCAGCGCGTTCGGCGCCTGGAATACCAGCGCCAGCGGCGTCAACATCAACAAATAGAGGTACGACGTTACGCCGGTGGTGGGCGGGTCGCCGACGTTGTAGGCCAGCGGGTGGCCGGCGGCGAAGTTGCGCGCGTAGTGGAAGAAGATGTACGCGTCGTCGAGCGGCATCGTGAGGAAGCCGTCGGCGTAGTAAAGGTTGGAATACAGGTAAAAAGCGCCGGCGACGGCCGCCAGCGCCGCGGCGAGGAGTATTAAAGAAACGTCGCGTTTCCTACGCGCCTCCATAAACGCGCGAATTCTACCACGCGCCCCGGGGGGTGTCAACGGCTTAGGGGGAGGGTATATAAAACAAAAAAGCCGCCCGGGGGGCGGCGCCGGTTCGCATTAACGCGTTACCGGTAAAGCCCTTTGATCTTCCCGAAAGAACCGGGGTTCACGCCGACGACGTCGATGTCGATTTGGTAAACCCAATCGTTAGTGTCGTTAATAAGCCAAAGGTACTGGCCGTCGAAAGTAGTGCCGGCGGCTTTGCCGCCGGCCGGGACCGGGAAACTGGCGACGACAGAGCCGTTGGTGGTAAAGTTGTACATACGGTTGCCCGGGCCGCCTACCCACAACTTGTGGCCGTACCAGCCGAGGTCCGTACCGAGTTTAAACGGGGGATTGAAGCTCGCTACGAACGAGCCGCCGGTAGTGAACTTAGCGGGCCCGCACCAAAGGTAGGGGCTTTCCCAAGTGACGCCGGGGCCGAACGTGTAAGGTAGGCCGCCGAAACAACTAATAAAGGAACCGGTCGTGGTTATTCGGTTGTAATCGTAACCCCATATTATGTTCCCCCACGAGTACCATAAATATACGCCGTCGAAGGTTAAACCCTTGATATAGGTATAGGTGCCTCCTATATTGAAAGAACCGACTATCGAACCGGTAGTAGTCGTGCGCAAGAAAACCGAACTTGGTTGTCCGGCGAACCACAAGTACGCACCGTCCCAAGCAAGCCCCAATAAACTGGTTGGAGGCGCACTGAACGAAGATACAACGTCGCCGAAGGCGCCGAAAACTAAAACGGCGCCCACGGTTCCCGTCAATAGGAGCGCGGCGCCCAGCGTTTTCATTATCCTCATGTCGCCTCCCCTCACGAACTGTTTGCGCTCGTACCGTATGTTATACCCTCCCGGCCGCGTTGTCAAGTAATTTTGAATACAAAAACCCCCCGCCTCCTGCGGCGAGGGGTTTTTTACCGGCTTCGTATTCGCGCCGCTTAGATGTCTTCCCAGCGGCCTTGCAACTTCTCCAGAACCGCCGGCATCGTCGTGTACTCCATCTCGGCGTAGGGCAGCCGGTGCGGCTCGAAGGGGCCGTGGCGGCGCAGGTACTCGCCGATGCGGTTGGCGGTCCGACGGGCCTCGTCGTAGCTCGGGTCGTCGAACATGTCGCGGTGGCTGGCCAGGCCGCCGTCCGCGATCTGGTAGCCGACGCAGACGACGCGCGGCGGCCCGTCGAAGCGGGTGGGGTGCGCCTGCGCGAGCGAGGTCGGCATCAGCGGCCCCATGTGCGAGCCGCGCATCCAACCGGAGGTCGTATGAGGGAAGGCGAAAGGCTCGAGCGCCTCGCCCACCGCCGGCAGGCCCGACTGGCA
>JAZGGY010000412.1:0-19094 GCA_036480675.1 bacterium
CGGCTGCCGGTCGGCCTAACCGCTACCCCCTCCGGGTTGTTGAATGCCCCGTTACCCGTGCCGAGCGAGCCCCACTTGCCTAGGAAGCTTCCTGTCCCCGTGAAGTACTGAACGCGGTGGTTGCCGGTGTCGGCAACGAAGACTCTACCGTTGTTGGCCACGGCGACGTACGACGGCAGGTTGAAGCGGCCGTTGCCGGTCCCTGACGACCCCCACTTACCGACGAAGCCGCCGGAAGGGGTGAAGTATTGGACGCGGTGGTTGTCGTGGTCTACGACGTAGAGGTTGTTGTTGGGGCCGAAGGCCAGGCCGCGGGGATTTCTGAACCGGCCGTTGCCGTTCCCCTGCGAGCCCCATTTCCCGAGGAAGCTGCCGGAAGGGGTGAAGTATTGGACGCGGTGGTGGCCGTGGTCCGAGACGTAGACGTTGCCGTTCGGCGCGACTGTTATGCCGCGCGGGTCGTCGAACTGGCCGTTGCCCGCCCCGGCCGAGCCCCATTTCCCGAGGAAGCTGCCGGCGGCGGTGAAGTACTGGACGCGGTTGTTTTCGGTATCGGCGACGTAGACGCGGCCATTGGGTGCTACCGCGACGTCGCGAGGCCGGTCGAACCGGCCGTTGCCCGTGCCGTTAGAACCCCATTTGCCGAGGAAGCCGCCCGTAGGAGTAAAGTGCTGGATCCGGTTGTTCCGGCGGTCGGCGACGTACACGTTCCCGTTGGGAGCTAAGGCCAGGCCTGTGGGGGAGCGAAACCGGCCGTCGGTGCCGCCGTCGGAACCCCATTTGCCCTCGAAAGAATAGGCGCCATACGCGGCGGCCGCCGCGGCCATCACTATTGCCGCTGTTATCAGTATAGCTCTCAAGATTTCTCCTTCGCCGTAGTAGACTTTAATTCAAAGTGTTTGGTCTTCGGTTCCGATACGGTTAAATATAAAAAAATCACGACGAAAAAGCTTTGACCTAAGTCAAGCCCCTTAACTTAGCCGGCGCCGTTTTTATTTGCCTCCAGCCTCTTCTTTTGTATAATGGGGTGTGATGAGCGTTGAGCCACGCGAGCTCAGGTGCAACGCCTGCGGCGCGGCCTTGCATTACGAGGCCGGCGCACCCGTCATCACGTGCGACCATTGCGGGACGGAGTACGCGCTGGATGTCCCGGGCGATACGTTCGTAGAGTTTTCTTTGGTTGAGGAAGAGGGCGTACCCGACGTCGCGGCGCCGGCTGAAGTGGAGCCGCCGCCCTACGAGGCCGAGGTCCTCTCCTGGCTGCGCGAGGGGAAGAAGGTACAGGCCGTCAAGGTCGTGCGGGCGCACACCGGCCTGGGCCTACGCGAATCGAAGGAGTACGTCGAGGCGTTGGCGGCCCGGGAGGGGATCGCGCCGCCGGCGCGCTCCGCGGCCTACGCCACGCTCGTGGTCGCCGTCCTGATCGCCGTAGCCGTATCCGGCCTGGTAGCGTTTTTGATGATGGCGCGTTGACGGGTGGGCGCGGTCAAAGTCGTTTCGGCTGGCTTTCGCGGCGCCGTTTATTAGATTTGGGCTGAGGTTGCGTTAACGACGAATGGAGGAAACGTTATGGATGAGAAAGAAAAGGAACACGGCGAAGGCGCGAATCTCGACGAAGTGACGTCGCTTTTGTCCGACATCTTCAAGAAAGTTGCCGACCGCGGAACCACCACCGCCAAGGAAAAGTTCCACTCGGCGTTGACGGACTTTCACGGGACGCTGAAGCGGCTGGACGACGAGATGGAGTCTTCGGGAGAAGGGGAGAAGTAGCGGAGCCGGTTTTGCGTCAAATAGAACCCCGCCTTTACGTCAGGCGGGGATTTCTTTTGCCGTAACTTGGGGTCGGCCTTATTCGAGTTTGAAATCTTCGCCCAGGTTGGCCTGGATAATCGCCTCCGGGACCCAGCCGCGGGCGCCGTCCTCGGTCTTAACGCGGAACCAATCGCGGCGCTGCCGCGTTATTTTGAACTTGGCGCCGGGCGTAATTACGGTTGTGAAGCCGGCGTTCAAGTCGGGATGTTTGAAGAGGGGTATGCCCGTTTTAGCTACGTAGTAACCTTCGTCGTCCCGGACGACTTTGTCTTCTTCGCGGGGGACGGTAGCGTACTCGGGAGTTTCGACGGTTACGGTCGTCGTCACTTCCTCCCGTTCGGGTACGCAGGATTGGACGACCACTACTACCGCGACGACGACGCCGACCAATATTCCCGCCAGGGGTAATATAAGAACGAGCCAAAGGGATTTGGGCAACCCCAGCTTCGCGCCCTTCACGTACGAAGCGGATATTTTCCACTCGCCGGAGTACTTCTTCAGCGTATAAGCGAACGTCGCCTCGACGTGGTTGACGCGTCCCGACGGTAGGAATATAAACGCTTCGATCGTGACGTCGGCGGCGGCGTCCTCGTGGGTCAACGTTCCGAAGTCTACGGCGAGGGTATACCGCTTCATGTCGCTTGATATGAATTGGTCCGTGGCGCCTTGGCGCGCTTTGTCGTAGAACGCCTGGTTCTCGGGGTGGACCGTGGTCATATAAAGGTCGAGGTTTTCTTCGTTTACCGCGCGCTGCGTCTTTTCGACGACGGCCAAGATCGCCTGGGCCTCCGACTCGATCGCCGGCTGGGGTTTACCGCCGGGCAGCTTGTCGTACGTCACCTTGGGTTGGAAGGGGATATCGGTCGTGCGGGTGTCGACGTCAAGGCCGGGCAGATCTTTGAAGTGCACCTTCCGACCCCGGGGTAAGGTACGGCCGCGGGTGCCGAAGGTGATCTTCAAACGTTTGAGGTGCGTTCGATCCGGCTGCGAGACGGCCAACGCCGAACCGCAATAGGGGCAGGTTACCTTGCCGGTACCGTGCACCGCGGCGCCGCAATTGGGGCAATTTAACGATTCTACTTTCGGCATCGTGGCCGGCTCCTCGCTTTCTTTGCGAATAACTATTAAAAGCCGCTGCCTCGGCGCAAGGATAAGGTAATTCGCCCGGTATTGCAACCGGATATCAGTTGCCGGGTGGCGATTTTATGTTTGCGGTTTTAGAGGAGGGATATTATTATAAGTTGAAGGAGTATGCGGGACCGGCCCTGGATCGAGAGGTTCTACGTATGAAAGACGAACGTAAGACGAAAACCGAGTTAGTTACGGAACTTGCGGCGTGGCGCGAGCGCGTCGAGGAATTGGAGGCGCTGGCTACGCGAGGGAAACGGGCGGAGGCCGAGCAGCAAAGGCACGTTAGGACGTTAGAAGGTTTAAGCGAAATGTCGAAAGCGATGAGCGCGGGCGGGGATATGAAGGAGTTGTTCGATTCCGCGGCCGTCATCTTAGCCGATAGCCCCCACGTCGTAGCGGGCGCCATTTATCTAATCGACGGGGAGTCGGAGTGCCTCCGACTCGAAAAGTCGTTCGGGCCCCACCCGGTTTTTTACGACGACAACGAGACGCTGGCGCTGGACGGCGCCGACGTGAAGTCTATAATGTGGTCGGATACGGGTGTCTTCGTCGACGGGATGTTGGGCGGGGAGACGTGGCGGGATTTGATCGAAGAAGAGGTCAGGGCGGAGGGGCACGTAGTCGCGGCCGCGATGCGGTCGGAGTCGGAGACGGTGGGCGTTTTTACGATGATCTTGGATAAGGCCGACGTCTACACCGTCTCGTTCGTCGAGATGATAGCCGCTGAGCTGGCTTGCGCGGTAAGGCGCAAACGGGCGGAAAAGGAATTGGACAGTTATCGCCGGCACCTCGAGGAGCAGGTGGAAAGGCGTACCGAGGAATTGACAGCGGCCAACGAAAGCGTGGAGGGTGAAGTCGCGGAACGCAAGCATGCGCTGGCGGAATTGGCCGCGAGCGAGGAACGTTTCCGCACGTTAGCCGAGAACTTCCGCGACGCTTTAGTTATCTTCGATAAAGACGAGGGACGCATAGTATACGTAAACGCTGCGGTAGCGGAGATGTTCGGCGTCAGCTTGCACGACGTCCGGAGCATGAGTTTGAAAGACGCTTTCGATAATTTTATTCATGAAGACGACAAAGATTATTTGTTTGAAGCCAACGCGAAGGCGGAAGTCGCCAGAAGTGCCGGGTCAGTCGAGGTTGTCGACCTAGAATACCGGGTGAGAAAACCCGACGGCGACGTGCGTTGGGTCCGTCACCGGAGTTACCCGGCCGTAGCGGAGGGTGTGCCCACCTCGAGGATATGCGTTATTTTAACAGACATTACGGAACGTAAGCGTACCGAGGAGGTATTGCGGGAGAGCGCGGAAAAGTACTACGCCATCGTAGAACGCGCTCCGTTCGGCGTTTTTATCCACCGCGACGGCGAGGTATTGTTCTTTAACGACGCGGCGCGGGAGATCATCGGGTACGGGCCTGACGACGAGCTCGAAGGACGGTCGGTGTTTGAATTTATCCACTCGGACGATAGGGAGGAAGCCTTCAGGGTAATGGTGGAGAGGAAACGCGGCGGCGGCCCCCTCCCCTTCGAGCTAAGAGTGTGCCGTAAAGACGGCGAAGTAAGAACGGTGGAGACCTCGGGCCGGCTATTCGACTATGGCGGCGAACCGGCCTATATCGTTACGATTAACGACGTTACCGAGCGCAAGCGCGCCGAGGCGGCGTTGGGAGAGTCGGAGGAAAAATACGGTAACCTTTTCCACCGTTCGAACGACGCCATTTTCATACACGATTTAGAGGGGAACATTGTCGATTCTAATGAACAGGCTTCGGACCTATTCGGGTACTCCCAGGAAGAGATAGTCTCGCTCAAAATAGCGGACCTCCATCCGCCCGAGGCCCTCGACGTTTCGAAACGGGCGTTCGACGCCATATCCCGAGACGGTTACGTTAGATTCGAAATCGATTTCAAGAAGAAGGATGGGAGCATTGCTCCGGCGGAAGTGTCTTCGAGTATGTTTGAAGTAGCCGGGAAGAAGGTTATCCAGGGCATAGTCCGCGACGTCACCGAAAGGAAGCGTGCGGAGGAGGCCGTCAAGGAATCGGAGACGCAATATCGTACCCTCCAGGCCAATGTCCCGGTGGGCGTATTCCGCTCGTCGGCGGAACCGGGCGGTCATCTGATATCGGCCAACCCGGCGCTGGCGAAGATGTTCGGCTTCGCTGAACCCGAGGCGATGTACGAAACCCGCGTCGCGGACCTATACTTAAATCCAAATGAGCGTAAAAAGTTTATCGCGGCCGCGAGTTCGGCAGGAGCCGTCTCGGATTACGAGACGCAGTTTAAAAAGAAGGACGGGACCGTTTTTTGGGGTTCGCTCAGCGCCCGCGCGGTCAAAGGGGCCGACGGCCAGGTCGCGTACTTCGACGGTGTCCTGGAAGATATTTCGGACCGCAGGGAAGCCGAAGAGGCTTTGGCCGAGTCGGAGGAGAAACACCGCACGTTAGTGGAGCAAGCGACCGACGGCGTCGTGATCGTTCAGGACGGCCTTTTCAGGTTCGCGAACCCGGCGATGGCCGAGTTCTTTGGTTATGACGCCCCGGACGAATTAATAGGCAACGAATTTATGCCTTTCGTTGCTCCGGAATACAAAGAAATGGCGGCGGAGAAGCATCGGAATACGATGGCCGGCGTGGGGACGCCGCTCATTTTCGAAATAGATCTATTAGACCGTGACGGCAACAAGGGCCCGGTGGAACTTAATACCGGCATGATCCAATACGAGGGGCGCTCCGCCGCCATAGTTACGGTTCGGGACCTCACTGAGCGGAAGAGGGCGGAGAAGCGTATTACGTACTTCAGCGAGTTCGCGAGGAACATCATCGAAAGTACGCAGGTGGGGATTTACGCCGTGGACCGGAAAGGCACGGTGCAAATTTGGAACTACGGCATGGAAAGCCAATTCGGCGTAAAGCCGGACGAGGTCGTCGGGCGGAACATCTTCGAGGCTTTCCCCGCCCTCAACGAGGAACCGCTCGGCGTTGCGATCAAAAGAGCCCTCGCCGGAGGAGGACCTTTCGAGCAAAGCGACCTGAGACATAAGACGATTAAGAAGGGGGAACGCGTACTAAATACCAAAATCAACCCTATGAGGGACGCTTCGGGAGGGGTGGTCGGCGCGGTCGTTATTGCCGAAGACGTTACCGAACGTACCCGCGTAGAGGAGAAAATCCGGTACTTCAGCGAGTTCACCGAGAATATTATTGGTAGTACGCAAGTGGGGATATACGCTTTGGACAAGAACGGTACCGTCCAAATATGGAACCGGGGCATGGAGAGCCAGTTCGGCGTCGCTTCAGCGGAACTGGTGGGTAGAAACATCTTCGTAGCTTTCCCCGCGTTGGAGGCGGAACCGTTGGGTAAGGCCGTTAGGGCCGCGTTGGAGCGCGGCGAGTCGTTCGACGAATCGGGCGTAAAACACCGAACGTCGGAAAAAGGCGAACGCGTCTTAAATACTAAAATAAACCCGTTAAAAGATTCGTCGGGCGGCTTGGCGGGGGCGGTTGTTATTACGGAGGACGTCACGGAACAGGTGGGTTACGGGGAAAAACTCCGAGCGAGCGAGGAACGCTTCCGTACGTTAACGGCGAATATCCCCGTGGGCGTCTTCCGATCGTCCGCCCGGCCCGACGGTTACATGCTCTGGGCGAATCCGGTTTTGGCCAAGATGTTCGGGTACGATAAACCGGAAGAAATGTACGAGACGCGCGTCCCGGACTTATATGTTAACCCGGACGAGCGCAGGGAGTTTATCGCGGCCGTGAGTTCGGCGGGGGCTTTATCCGATTACGAGACCCTTTTCCAGCGAAAGGACGGGACCTCTTTTTGGGGCTCGCTGAGCGCGAGGGCGGTTACAGAGGCGGACGGGAAGGTGGCGTACTTCGACGGCATATTGGAAGACATTACGCAACGCAAAGACGCCGAAAGCGCGCTAGCCGAATCCGAAGAAAAGTACCGGACTTTTGTAGAACAGGCGACCGACGGCGTCGCGATCGCCCAAGACGGCTTATTGAAGTTCGCCAACCGCGCTTTGGTGGAACTCCTCGGTTACGAAAACGCCGCGGAGATAATCGGAGAGGATTTCGAACCGTTTGTCGCGCCGTCGTTCAGGGAAAAGGTGAGGGAAAAACATAAAAGTACGATGGCGGGCGGAGGCGCCCCCAGTATATTCGAAATCGCGGTTTTGAATAAAGCCGGTGAAGAGGTCCCGGTAGAGATTAACGCCGGCGCTGTCACCTTCGAGGGCCGGCCGGCGTCGATGGCCATAGTCAGGGATATTGCCGATCGTAAGCGCGCCGAGGAGGCACTCGCCCACAGCGTCGCGCGAAACGAAGCCCTCCTCCAGGCTATACCGGACATGATGTTCGTCCTTACCAAGGACGGGACCTTCACCGATTTTAAAGCCGACCGGAACGAGGATTTGGCCATGCCGCGCGACGAGATTATCGGCAAGAACGTCCGCGACGTCGGCTTTTCCGATCATTACGTGGAATCGATCTGCGACTGCGTAAAAGAAGCATTGACGACCGGCGAGGCGCGTACTTTGGAATACGAACTCGAAATGCCCAAAGGCCTTTGTTTTTACGAAGCGCGCGTAGTCCCCGTAAAGGAAGACGAAGTGCTCTCCGTCGTTCGAGAAATAACGGACCGCAAAATCGCTTACGACGAAGTGAAAAGAAGTTTGAACGGTACGATCTACGCCATGTCCAAGATGGTTGAGACGCGTGACCCGTATACCTCCGGCCACCAGTTACGGGTGGCGGAACTGGCGCGGGCCATAGCGGAGGCAATGAGCTTATCCGATAACCAGGTCGAGAGTATCTTTTTGGCCGCCGTCATCCACGACGTCGGCAAAATATCTATACCGGAGGGGATCCTAAGCAAACCGGGCCCGCTATCGGAACTGGAATTGAATATTATTAGGAATCACCCTCAGGTGGGCTTCGATATCCTAAAGAACGTCGAGTTCGCGAGACCCATAACCAGGTTCGTGTTACAACACCACGAGCGCCTTGACGGCTCCGGGTACCCGTTGGGCCTAAAGGACCGTGACATCGCGGTGGAGGCTCGCATTTTGAGCGTGGCTGACGTCGTGGAGGCGATGTCGTCGCACAGGCCGTTCCGTCCTGCTTTGGGACAGGAGAAAGCGCTCGACGAGATCTCGAGTTTCAGGGGCGTGCTGTACGACGCGGACGTCGTCGACGTTTGCCTTAGGTTGTTCCAGGAGGAGGATTTCCGTTTCAACTAAGTTCGTATTACGAGTTCCTTGGGCGAACCTCGGCCGTTTGAAGGAGAAAGCGACGGCCGGCGGAGTATAAGTTTGGTTAAATGGGATAAAACGCTGTTCGGCGTTCAGCAGCGTGGAAAACAGGTGGCCGCGAACGATTGGGGGGAAGCCGTTTTAGTTACCTTTCGGGGCCGCCGCGGAGGCGGCTTTTTACGTTAAAATTTAAGCCAATATTATGTTAATATGTATATAATATATTATAGGTCATCTTTTGTTGCCGACCGTTAAGGCCGGCCGGTACGCCGTATGAAAGACGAGAAGAAGACAAAAGCGGAGCTGATAGAAGAGCTCGAGCGCCTGCGGGCCCTCGTCCTCGAGTTGGACGCGATAGAGGCGGCGAGGAAGCGCGCCGTCGAAGCGTTGAGAGAATCGGAAGAACGCCACCGTACGTTGCAAGCGAACGTCCCGGTGGGCGTATTCCGTTCCACGCCCGGTGCCGACGGTCGGGTCCTCTCCGCCAACGTGGCGTTGGCCAAGATGCTGGGTTATAAGGAGTCGGAAGACGTAACGGACGTCCGCGTGGCCGATTTCTACTTAAAGTCCGAAGACCGCGACAAGTTGGTAGAAGAAATGGCTTCGGCGGGTACTGTCTCTGGATACGAAGTGGAGGTTAAACGCGTTGACGGTACGGTTTTTTGGGGGGCTGTAAGCGCCCGGGCCGCGAGGGCGGACGACGGCGAAATCGAGTACGTCGACGGCGTCGTCGAAGACGTGACGGAGCGCAAAAAGGCCGAGGCGGAATTGGCCCGGTACCGCCACCACCTCGAGGAACTCGTCGAAGAACGTACCGACGAGCTGAGAGAAGCCAACGAAAAACTCCGCCGCGAAGTAGCGGACCGTAAACGCGTCGAGGAAGAGAAGAGGTATTTCAACGAATTTACGGAAAACATTATTGAGAGTACGCAGGTAGGTATTTACGCGTTGGATAAAGCCGGTAAGGTTAAGATTTGGAATCAGGGTATGGAACGGCAATTCGGCGTCGACTCCGCCGATATTGAGGGAAAGAACATTTTCGAAGCCTTCCCGTTTCTGGCCGAAGAACCTTTGGGGGCGGCGATCAAGAAGGCGCTCGAGGGAGGCGAGCCTTTTGAGCAGGGCCGCCTTCGTCACCGGACGGTGAGTAGGGGGGAGCGCGTCTTGAACACAAAAATCAACGCGCTGAAGAATCCCTCGGGCGCGATTGTGGGGGCGGTCGTAATTACCGAGGACGTGACCGAGGCGGTAAAGGCGGCGGAGGCGTTGCGCGAGAGTGAGGAGCGTTATCGGGGTTTATACCATACGACGCTGGCGCTGGCGGACGAAATCGATTTGAAGGCGGTCCTGCGTGAAATCGCCGACCAGGCTATGTTGCTCTTGCGCGGTGACGACTGTATCGTTTACCTGTTGGACCGTGATGGAGGAATTCTTAAGCCTTTGTACGCGAATACGCGGAAGGGCGTCGAGGCGATACTGTCCTTCGACGTAGAGTTGGGGGTGGGCGTTACGGGGCGGGTGGCGGAAAGTGCCGTCGGATCATTCGTGAATATCGGTGCCGAGGAAGATTACCGGGTCCACGTGCCGGGGACCGACGCTACGGAAGACGAAAATGAATCCGTCATCGCCGTGCCGATGTTTGACGGCAGCGACGTCTTAGGCGTAATAACGATTTGCAAAGACGCCGGCGTTTACGACGAAGGCGAGCTGGATAAGTTAACCGTTTTCGCCCGTCAGGCCGAGATGGCGATCAAACGGGCGCGGAGTGTGGAGGCGCTGAGGAACAGCGAGGAACGGTATCGGAGTTTGGTGGAGGCCGTTCACGGCGGATTCGCCATCGTCGACGGCGACGAGAACATTCTCTTCGTCAACCAGGCTTACTGCGACATGTTGGGGTACGCCAGAGAAGAGTTGACGGGGATGAACGTCGGGGAGTTGATGACGGAGGAAGAATTCCGTAAGGTGAAGAGAGCTACCGTAAGGAAGTTACGTAAAAAGGAACCGACTAAGTACGAGACCGTTTTGCGGCGCAAAGACGGTAGCGAAAGGCAATTTTTAGTTTCCTCTACGCCCTTTTTCGACGAGAGAGGGGATTACAAATACACGTTAGGCGTTGCTTTGGACATCACGGACCAAAAGAAAATTGAGGCCGAGCTGAAACTCAAGACGGGTCAGCTCGAGGAAGCGCACCGTCGCGCCGACGAGTTGTTGCGTAATATACTCCCCGAACAGGTTATAAAGGAACTGGAAGAGATCGAGACGCCGCAACCGCGGTCCGTCCCCAGCGTTACCATCGTCTTCATAGATATCGCCGGGTTCTCCGACATCTCGGCACGCGTCAGCCACAAGGCGTTGGTTACGAAGTTGGCCGCGTATTTTCACGCCTTCGACCTGATAGTGAAGGACTACGGTTTGGAAAAATTGAAAACCGTGGGCGACGGATATATGTACGCCGGGGGGCTCTTTACCGAAGATAACCAGGTGGAATATTGCGGAAAAGCCGCCCTCGATATCTTGAAGGTGGTGGGGAAGCGCGATTGGCAGGTGCGCATCGGGATTCACGTTGGCCCTTGCATAGCCGGGTTGATCAAGGGGTGGCGTATGGTGTACGATGTGTGGGGCGACACCGTAAACGTAGCATCGAGACTCCAGGAAGCGTCCGGGCCCGGGCATATTAACGTCTCGGACGCGGTATACGAAGAACTGGCGGACCATTTCGAGTTCGAGTTCCGGGGAGAGCTGCCGCTGCACACCCTCGGCCCTATGCCGATGTATTATTTAGAAAGGTTTAAAGACGGTTAAGCGATACCGACGCCGGAGCTTGACGAATTGAAAACAATCGAGTCCGGCGCCGCGTGGGAACCCCTTCCCGCTGAAGGGGTTTTTTTAGTATATTAAACCATAACGCGGCTAAATGGTACTAATTTGCGGCGCCGTTGACGCGGCGGCCGGTACGGCGATTTACCTTAAACGACTTCGACCACATAGCAAGATAAGGAGCACCCGCTATGAAGCGAATATTGATATTTCCGGCGGTTTCTGTTGTAGCGTTGGGTTTTTGGAGCCCCGCCGCGGCCGACCGCGATTTACGTAATTTCGGCGCCTTGGGCTTGGGCTTCGCGATACCGGACCACGCCGAATTCCAAGACGATTATCGGCAGCGTTTCTGCGGTTCGCTGGGTTACGGGACCAGAATAGGCAGCAACGAGAGGTTGTTCGCGTACGGGATGGTCGGCTACAACAACTTCCGCGCCCAGGATGAAAGGTTGGACGACACGTACCTCTGGAACGTCAACGCCGACGCGCGGTGGTACTTCGGCGTCCCGACGAAGGAGATCTCGGGGTACGTAGGTTTAGGACCGGGCGTTTATTGGCACAGGGAAGGCGACGTTTCTATAGGTGCTAATATCGCCATTGGCGGCGACTTCCCGGTGGGCGACGACTGGGCCGTCGTGGCGGACATAGACCAACACTTCGTCGATTCCGCGGACAAGCGCGCCTTTCTGACGATCCGCGTCGGCGCCGCATTTTGGTTCTTATAACGTGCGAAAAGCAGATCTACCGGATGAGTCTCAACGGCGATTAATCTAAGGAATTTTACGGCGCGGCCGCGGTTAATTCGGGCCCTTCGCCTCGTCTTCTTGGCGGGGCGTTTTTTTATTGATATTTCCCGCGGCTGATGTAGAATGATGGAGGAAAAGGGTATCTTTCACCGCTTTTCAACATGGGAGGTTCACATGCTAAGGCCCAGAAAGAAAACGGGTGCTATCCTACGGTGGCCGGCGTTCGCGGTTTTAGTTTTACCGCTGAGCGCCGGTTTTGCTTTTGCCGCGTCATCGTTCGACGGCGGCACGAGCGTAGAGTTTAACGCCGAGGATAACGCGACCTTCGCCTACGTCGCCAACCCCGCGAGGCTCGTATATTACGAGCGTTCGACGATACTTGCCGACGTCGGCGGCGACTGGTCGATGGGCTCGCTGAAGTACACCGAGAACAACGGGAAAGTTGAACCGGGTCAACCCCCTACGCCGGGCGAATCCGCGTCCGAGTTGAAGCTCAATACTTCGGTGGGAGGTTCCGGCCTCGCGGCGTTCAGAATGGGTCCTATCGTATTCGCCGTGGACGGCGGGTATAACTGGGATAAAATTTCCATCGGCTCGATCGGCACGACGTTCCCGGAGTTGAATTATTTCGAGGGCGAGGTCTGGTCGTTCAGCATCCCGGCTCAGTACGTAGCGGGTATCTTCGCCTTAGATAGTAACCCGTGGGCTTTCGGCTTCGCCGGGAAGTACGCCCGCACCGCTCACGTCTTGGAAGACGAGACTGACGACGTCTCTTCGTACGAGCTTGCGTTGACCGACATCGAATTCCTGGGCGGCATCTTTTACCGAACCAACGGCACGCGATTTCACGCCGCGGGCGGCGCCCAAACGCTGAAAAACAGGGTTGAGATCGACGAGCCGCTCGTGCCGATGGTGGGCGGCGAAGCTACGGCTATGAGGATCCTAATGCGTGCAGGCTACCGCTTTATGCCGTCGTCGAAATTCGCTCTGGGCGTGAACTTCGACGGGAAGATAACGCCGAACGTAACAGTCACCGACGACGATTTGAACTACGACCTGGCCGAAGGGTCGGAATACGACGTCAGGGTATTGCCGGGCTTCGCCTTCTATCCCGACGAGCAGACCACGCTTGCGTTCGACTACAACGTCAACTTCGTCAGTATCGGCGTGGATACGCTCGACGATACCGGCAAAGTAATCGGAGAGCATAAGTTAACCGAAACGTGGACCAACACCCAAGTAGGTTTGGAGCGTTGGTTTACGGAGGACGTTTCCGCAAAGGCCGGTTGGCGTCAAAACATATTGGCGTACCCGCGCAACACTATGTTCGCCGGCGCTTACTACCGGCCCAACGAGAACTGGTCGTTCAACTACGACTACAGCGAAGGCGTAATCGCGATCGACAGGCTCACTGCGTTCATAGTTTTGAAAGACATCATTCGCCCGGGCGGCCACCGCATCACGTTGGCCTACAGCTTCTAGTCGCAAACGGGTCGTAAAGACGTCAACTAGGAGGCGATTATGTGTAAGCTACGCGCTATACGCGTTTCGCCGGATGGCTTGGCCTTGCACGTCGCTTGCGCCCTGGTACTGTCGACCGGAACCGCGCTTGCGTTGCCGGCTTTCGATAGCGGGACCAGCGTGGAGTTCAACGCCGAAGACAACGCGCTGGTGAGCTACGCCGCAAACCCCGCGAAATTGGTTTATTACGCCCGTTCCGCGGTTCTTCTCGACGTAGGCAGCGACTTGTCGATCGGTTCGATTAAATACAGCGAGGGGGGCGGCAAGGGCGAACCTGGTACGCCGTCGGAGCCCGGCGAAGCAGCCGCCGAACTCACGTTTAACGTCGCCGCGGCGGCGTCGGGTTTGGGCGTTTTCCGCTCCGGTTCTACCGTCGCCGCCTTCGGCGGAGGCGTCGATTGGACGGCGTTTTCGATGGGGCTGTCCGGCATTTCGGTCCCGGAAGTCGGTTATTGGGAAGGTGACGCGTACACGTTCAGCGTGCCGAGCGAGCAGGCAGAGGCGGTCGTAGCGTTCGACCTCGGCTCGTGGGCTTTGGGCGCTTCCGGAAGGTTTTCCTATACCGATGCTACCTCCGAGGATAAGTGGTACGAATCCGGACGTTGGGAACCGGAGTCGGGGTGGAGCTTCGCCGAGTTGACGTTGACCAACGTCGAGTTTCTCGGCGGCGCGTTCTATCGTTCCGGGGATACGCACTTGGGCTTCGCCGGCGGCCTCCAGGTACTTAGAAATTCGTTGGACCTCTTGTATTCCGAGATGTGGTACTGGTACTGGTATCCGAGGCACGACGGCTTCAAAGCTTCGGCGACGCGGTTCTTGGGCCAAGCCGATTACCGGACGATGCCGTGGTCGAAGGTGGGTGTCGGCCTCAAATTCGACTTTAAAATCGCACCGGTGGTAGCGATAGACGAACACGACGTCGACTACCGAGTGGGCGAAGGCTTGGAATACGACCTCGCTTTCAGACCGGGCTTTGCCCTTTACCCGGATGAAAAGACGACCGTCGCCTTCGACTACAACGTCAACCTTGTACACCTGGGTTACGACGAACTCGACCATATGGGGCGCATATTCAACGAGTACAGCTTCGACGACCTCGCGACCAGTACGCAGGTGGGGCTCGAGCGGTGGTTCAACGACGACGTGTCGTTCAAAGCCGGGTGGCGACAGAACGTACTCGTAGTCCCGAGGAATACGATGTTCGCCGGCGCGTGTTACCGCCCGAGCGAGAATTGGACCTTAAACTACGATTTCGCCGAGGGCTACGTTGCGGTCAAAAACCCCTCTGCGTTCTTGAGTTTAGGCGACCTGGTCCGCCCGGGTTCCCATCGCATAACTTTGACTCATAACTTCTGATATCGTTCGCCGGCACGAGGACGGCTAAACTGAGAAACGCCCCGCGTAAGCGGGGCGTTTCGTTAAAATCGCCTAATGTCGCCGTTATTTTTCGACCAGCGTCTGCGCGCCGGTGGGGCAGGTTCCTACGCATAGGCCACAGCCGAAACACGCTCCCGGATCGAATACAATGCCCTCGCCGCCGCGGCCCACCGCGCCGAAGTGGCAGCGCTCGACGCACGCGCCGCAAGCCGCACATAGGTCGCCGTCGTGGGCCGCTACGTGGGCCGAGGTCAGTAACGCGTTTCTCATCCCGAATTTTTTCAAGCCCGCAAATTGGAAACAACAACACGAACAGCAAGCGCAAATTTTAAAAGGGCCCTCGTCCACCTCCGCCGCAACCAGGACCAGGCCGTCGTCGTGCGTCCTTTTTAGTATTGCCAGCGCTTCTTCGCGCGTCGCGGCCCGGGCGTAGCCCTCTTCGACCGCGTCCTCGTACCACGGCCCCAGAAACATGCAGCCCTCGAGGGTGTGTTCGCAACGTTGCATCTTTTTCCGGCAAAAGCAATCGGCTACGGCTATGCGCTCGGACCGCGCGAGTATCTCCTCAACCGCTCGGAAGTTTAGGATGCGTTGGCCGGCCGCGGCGCCGACGTTGACCGGGACGACGTGCGTATCGTTGCCGTCGCCGACGTATTTTCGTACCTGCTCTTCGGTCCAATCCTCTTTCATTTATATTGCCCGCGGTTCGCCGTACGTACTGACCTACTTAATGAGCGGAGCGCCGAACCCCCGGTGGCGGCCGTTAAATCGGTCCTTTGCCGCGGCCGGTGCGGCGTTTGGTTTTGGCGGCGGCTATGAGGTCGCAGAACCAATCAGCGTTTCGGTAGCGCCCCATATCGGGGTCTTTCGGCGCGTGGCCGACGACTTGGCCTTCGTCGTGGCGTAGAGCCCGCGTTAGGTATTCCCGGCATTTTTCTTCTTTTCCCACCTCGGCCCAGAAACAGGCGAAATTGTATAATACGCCGGGGTCGTCGGGCGCAAGTTCGACGGCGCGTTCGTACGCGGTTTGCGCTTCGGCGCGGCGCCGCAAACGGTGCAAGCAAACCGCGACTGTGGAGTATCCCCGTACGTAGTCCGGATTTGCGCGAACGATTTCTTCCGCAACGGCCAGGCCCTCATCCGCGCGGCCTAGCTGAGCCAACGTGAGGCTGCGGCCTACGTGCGCGCGCACGTGTCGGTCGTTAATGGCCAACGTGCGCTCGAAAGCCGCCAGCGCCCCGGCGTAGCTACCGGCCAGGAAGTCCGCAAGTCCTTCCTCCAACGTCTTGGCCGCGGCGTGGAGTTCGTCGAACCAATCGGCGTTAACGTACCGCTCCAGGTCGGGGTCTTTTTTCGAATGTTCGACGACGTCGCTCTCCACGTATTGGAACGCTCGAGTTAGAAACGCGCGGCATTTTCGTTCGTCGCGCACCAGCGCCCAATAGCAGGCGTAGTTGTATAGAACCCGCGGGTTTTCGGGCGCCATAGCTAATGCTTTATCGTAGGCGGACCCCGCTTCTTCGCCGCGGCCTAGATGGTAAAGGCAAAATCCTAACGCTGTATAGGCGACGGCGTTGGCGGGATCTAATTTTAAAGCTTCCTTAGCGGAGGCTAAACCCTCAGCGGGGCGGCCCGATTGCGCAAGCGTTACCGCGCGGCCGGTATGCGCGCGGACGACGCCGGCGTCTAACGCTATAGCCTGGTCGAAAAGGGCCAGGCTTTCGGCATACTGACCCGTGAACGAAAGGTTAGACGCTTTTCGCGCCAATGCCTCGGCTTCTCGGCGATGGATGAGTTCGTTTTCGGCCACTTGAAATCGTATAGATTATAACCGGCTCAGTAGCATATGTCAAAAAAATGAACTAATCTTAATGCTTGTTATGAGCTAAAATGCTAATTTGTCGGCAGTTCGATCCCGCGCTTCCTTTTTATCTTGTAACATTTGCGTTCTTAATTTATATTTATCGAGGGTGATCTACGAATGGGAAATAAATTGCTTATCGTCGGCGTCACGTGCTTAGCGGCCGGCGCTGCCTTCGCGGTTGAGGCCACTATCATTTCGTACGAGGGCGGCGAGTTAAGTTTTTCGCTGAATGGCAGCGGGACCGTTACGGTAACGAGCCAGGTCGATTTTAAATATATTTCGGTAAAAACGGGGGCCGAGTCGCTCGCCCGAGCGACGTCGGAGCCGATGAAGATAAAATTGGCGGGTGAGGAGACCCCCGCTACCATAATGTTTATACCGCCTGACGGTTCAATCGTCGAAGTAGAGGTTGTAATCTTCGTAAACGATAAGGAGATAACGCGGGAAACGTTCTATTACTAGGCGCGGCCGTAAGGCTGCTCCGGTGAACGCGTTCCCTCCTCAAGAAAGCTAGTCGTTACGACGCGGTTTGCGCTCGGAGGCCGTTGATGGGTTTGAAGTCGGTGTGCGTTACCTTTTTAGTTGGAATGGTCCTCGCCGTAAGTACGGCCGGGGCCGACATACAAGTTTCGGGGTCGAACGGGGCGGTCGTGGCCTATATCAGGGACGGCGGCCGCGTGGAGGACGCGTCGTTTCGCCCGTTGGGGTATATCCGGGACGGCGGGGGTGTCGAGGATATGAGGTTCCGAACGCTGGGCTTCGCGCGCGGCGGCTCGGTCGAAGACGCTACATATTGGACCATCGGGTACTTCCGCGGAGGGGGCCGCGTGGAGGACGCGTCGTTTAGGACCGTAGGTTACGTCCGCGAGGGCGTGATACAAGACCCCCGCTTCGTGACGGTCGGTTTTTACGAAGTAAGCGAATTTGAGGGCGACGTCGACGCGGCGATGGCGGCGTACGTCTTCTTTTTCTCGCCCGCGCTCTTTGCGCAGCCGGAATGGGATACGGTTTACAAGCCGTAAACCCGGTATGCCCATCGTACGTCCGATGATAGATTTACGATTTCAAAAAGGCGGCCCGAAGGCCGCCCTTTTAAATCGCGTGCCGTTTCACCTGTATAGGGATTTGATCTTGCCTAATTAAGACTTCTTTATTCTCGATAACCGTATCGTCGAAAGCTTAATATCGGCGACGCGGATTGTCAACATTTTGTTGGAGCGCCACTCATACCGAAGATTTACCTCGACTGCGGGCGGCGGGACGGTTATACTTATTAAAGTTAGAAACGATACTTATAAGGAGTTGAACACGTTGCGAATCAGTTTTATATGGTGGCCGGCTTTAGCAGCTTTGTTTTTCGCGTTGCTGGCCTTAGCTTGCGAAAACCCTTGAAGGCCGGGTTAAGCCGCCGGGAAGGCGGCGAAGGCTTGCTCGGTCAACGCGGGTAATATATCTTAGGAGTCGACCCATGAAACGCGACGACGCGCTCGAGTTGGTTCGCGAGAAGGTGAGTAACCGCAACATCGTAAAGCATATGATTGCCGCGGAGGCGGCGATGCGCGCCGTCGCCCGGCGGCTGGGTGAAGACGAGGAGGCGTGGGCACTCGCCGGCCTGATACACGACCTCGACTACGACGCGACGAAGGACGAGCCGGAGCGTCACGGCCCCAATACGGTCGAGATGTTGCGCGACGTCGATTTACCGCCGGGCGTCGCGGACGCGATAATGGCGCATAATAAGCATAAGGAGGCCGAGGCCGCGCTCGAGAAAGGCCTCCTGGCGGTGGACCCGGCCACCGGCTTGATAGTGGCGGCGGCGCTCATGCATCCCGAAAAATCCATCGGTGCCTGCGACGTCGACTTTGTGATGCGGCGCTTCCGCGAGAAGAGGTTCGCCGCCGGCGCCGACCGCGACCAGATGGCGAGCTGCGTCGACCTCGGCCTTACGCTGGAGGAGTTCCTGGGGCTGTGCCTCGAGGGAATGCAGAGCGTCCGGGAGGAATTGGGGTTATAAGCGTTCCGCGGTTAAGGGGGCTAACTCGCACCTCGTTTTGATAAACAACCGATAATGCCTTTCCCCAAATTCGTTGACGTTTTGACGTTGGCCGCGGTCCAGGGGCTCGGCCTGCGCGCCCGCTTGGTCGTAGAAGGCCTCTTCGCCGGCCTGCACCGCAGCCCGTTCAAGGGGTTCTCGGTCGAGTTCTCCGAGTACCGCGCTTATCAACCGGGGGACGACCTCCGCCTGGTCGACTGGCGCGCTTTCGCGCGCAGCGACCGTTACTACGTCAAAGAGTTCGAGGAGGAGACGAACTTGCGGTTCTATCTGTGCGTGGACTCCTCCGCCAGCATGGGGTACCCTCCGGACGGGCCTTTGACGAAGTTCGACTACGCGGCGACGTTGGCCGCGGCGATGGCGTACCTCGCCCTCAACCAGCGCGACGCCGTCGGCCTGGCCACGTTTTCCGCCGGCGTCCGAGAGGTAGTCCCGCCGCGCTCTAGCCGGAAACACTTCCGCGCTATATTGAACGTACTGGAGCAAACCGCAACCCGGGGGACGACGGATTT
>JAZGGY010000413.1:0-3019 GCA_036480675.1 bacterium
TCCGGGACGAAGACGCGGAAGAGGTCCGCTTGCGCGAAGACATCGACCATGTCCCACGGGAATTCGTCGTGCCGGTCGTAATACTCGGCCTTGGGCGCGACGGTATTACGCGCTATGTCGCGAGTGAGCTTTTGGAGCTCACGTTGCTCTTCGGTTAGTAAATAATCCATCGGCACAATTCACCGCCGGCGAGCTCGGTTAGCGGGTTGCGCGTCGGCGCTTCCTCGGCCTGAGCATCTGCAGCGTTTTGTGCGCCGCCCTCATTTCGGCGTCTTTCTTGGACCGGCCGCGGGCTTTGCCATATATCTTACCTTTGATCTCGACGCCCACGACGAATTCGGCGTTGTGCTGCGGGCCCTTGCGGGTGAGGACGCGGTAGGTCGGGTTTTCGCCGAACCGCTCCAATACGACGCGCTGCAGCAGCGACTTGTAGTTCTCGAGGTTGCCGTGCGCGACTATCTTTTGTATGCGCTCGTCCAATTGCCTGGTTATGAAATCCTTGGTTTCGTCGAGCGTCGACGAGAGGTAGAGGGCGCCCACCAGCGCCTCGAAAGCATCGGACAGTATGGACGGTTTACGGCGGCCGCGGCTCAGGACCTCCCCTTTGCCCAGGTGCAGGAGCCGGTTCAAACCCAGCTTGGTCGCCACCTCGGAAAGCGCGGCCTGGCTTACGACCTCGCTTTTTATCTTCGTCATGTCGCCCTCGTTCATGCCGGGGAAGGTGTTGTACAGGTTTCCCACGACGACGAGGCTGATGACGGAGTCGCCCAGGAACTCGAGCCGCTCATAGTCCTTGGTGTCCTGCTCCGATTCGTGGGCGAACGACGTATGGGTTAAGGCCTGGTCGATGAGCGACAGGTCGGCGAGGTAGATGTCGTGCTCTTTACAGAAGCGCTTGAGCTCCCGCAGGCGTTCTTCCGGAAGCTCGTCGTCGAAGAGGTAGCCTTCCAAAGGCGCCTGGCGACCGAATAATTTTACCACGAAGTTTGCCATAAGTATCGAGCGGGGGCTTGCTGCTACACCTGTTTGAAAGCTAGCGTAACGTTTTGGCCCCCGAAAGCGAAGGAATTGGTGATAGCGACTTTTACGTCCGCCTGGCGCGCCTCGTTAGGAACGTAGTCGAGGTCGCATTCCGGGTCCGGGTATTCGTAATTTATCGTCGGGTGGATTACGCCTTTTTTAATGGTAAGGATGGTGGCGACGCTCTCCGCGCCGCCGGCGGCGCCTAGGAGGTGGCCGGTCATGGATTTGGTGGACGAGATGGGGAGCTTGTACGCGTGATCGCCGAACACCTTTTTAATGGCTATAGTCTCGGCTGCGTCGTTTAAGGGCGTGGAGGTGCCGTGGGCGTTTATGTAGTCGACGTCTTCGGGGTTCAAACCGGCGTCGCCGACGGCCATCTTCATGGCGCGGGTGCTACCGTCGCCGTCCGGGTCGGGCGCCGTTATGTGGTAGGCGTCGGCGGTCATGCCGTAGCCGACTATCTCGGCGTATATGTCCGCGCCCCGCGCCTTGGCGCGCTCGTATTCCTCCAGGATAACGATGCCGGCGCCCTCGCCGATGACGAAGCCGTCGCGCTCCCGGTCGAAGGGCCGCGAGGCGTGTTCGGGGTCGTCGTTGCGGGTGGTCAGCGCTTTCATCATACAGAATCCCGCGAAGCCCAAGGGCGTTATGGCGGCCTCGGAACCCCCCGCGATCATGACGTCGGCGTCGCCCCGCTCGATTACGCGGTAAGCGTCGCCGATGCAGTGGGCCGCGGTGGCGCACGCCGTAACGACGCAGCTGTTCGGGCCTTTGGCGTCGAAATGTATCGAGAGTTGACCGGAGGCCATATTGGAAATAAGCATCGGGATGAGGAGCGGCGTTACCCGCCGGGGCCCTTTATCGAGCAGTATGGCGTGCTGTTTCTCGATGACGCCGATGCCGCCGATGCCGGAGCCGACGATGATGCCGATGCGCGTGGCGTCGAGGTCGTCGTGACCCACTTTAAGGCCGGCGTCGTCCATCGCCAATACGGCGCTGACGAGCGCGTATTGGACGAAAATGTCCATCCGCCGGAGGGCTTTGGCGGGGATGTACTTTTCGGGTTTGAAGTTCTTGACTTCGCAAGCCACCTGGCTCGAGAACCCGTCGGCGTCGAAATGGGTAATACGCCCCGCGCCGCCCTTGCCGGCCACCAGGTTTTCCCAGTACTCGCGTACCGTATTCCCGTTAGGCGCCACTATGCCTAAGCCGGTTACTACGACCCGCCGTTCCGTCATCGTCGTTTCTCCTCGCTCGCTGTGGCTTTTGAACAGCGGAAAGCGCCGCGGCGGAGCCCCGCCGGCCGGAAAACCCGCGCGGCCGGCGTTAATTTTCCATCAAAGCCGGCCTCGACCGCGACACCCGGTCCAGTTACTCGCCTTTCTTGTTGTTTATATAGTCGACCGCCTGTTGTACGGTCGTTATCTTCTCCGCCTCATCGTCCGGTATTTGGACGTCGAATTCCTCTTCCAGCGCCATTACGAGCTCTACCGTGTCCAGCGAATCGGCGCCCAGGTCCTCGATGAACGAGGCTTCCGGCGTAACCTGCTCCGGCGTCACGCCCAACTGCTCGACGATGATATCTTTGACTTTTCCGGCAACGTCCGCCATTTAAGGATTCCTCCTGCGATAAATTATGATTAGTGCTGAAAACATTATATCCTGACGGTACTTACATCATCATACCGCCGTCGACGTATATCACTTGGCCCGTGAGGTAGGCCGACGCTTCCGACGCCAGGAACGCTACGACCTCCGCTACGTCCTCCGGCGCGCCGAGCCGCCCCACCGGGATAAGCTTTTTATATTCTTCTTTGACCTCGTCGGCGAGGGAAGCCGTCATCTCGGTTTCGATGAACCCCGGGGCCACGGCGTTGACGTTGACGCCGCGGCCGGCGAGCTCTTTGGCCACTGTTTTGGTCAACGCGATAAGGCCCCCCTTGGCCGCCGCGTAGTTCGCCTGCCCCGCGTTGCCCATCACGCCGATGACCGACGA
>JAZGGY010000414.1:0-5892 GCA_036480675.1 bacterium
CGGCCTCCATGCGCTTCCGCACCGCCGGTGGCAAGGAAGCCATCGTCGTAGCGATGTCGACGCCGTAATTTTTTAAATTCTTAACGTCCATTCGTTACTCCTCCGCCGGTCGCGTCGTCTCCGGATACCGCGCCATCGCCTCGCGGACCTCTTCGGGCACGTCTTCCAGGAAATCGGTCCCCGCGAACGAGGCGTCGATGAGCGCGCGATTGGCCTCGTACGTGTAGTCGACGAATTTTCCGGTAACGTCGCCGCCGCCCTCGGCGTTCATGTCGAATATCTTAACCGGCGTCGCCGGCGAGTAGTCGAACGCGTCGGCCTCGAGCCAACGGGTTTCCATATTCTCCCGGGTGCGGTAATATACGAGACGGTCGTCGACGTCGTAGACGATGCGCCACTGCGAATCGGCCGCCGAGGCGACGTCGTTCAGGACGCCGGCGGCGTAGGACTCGGCGCCGGCTGAGTCCAGGGGGGCCGAGTCGAAATCCGTCGCCGCTATCGCCGCCCGCGAAAAACGCTCCAGCGAGCCGTCGCCCGCTATGTCCTGGGGCGTGCCCTCCTTCTCCGCGTACGCGCGGAGGAAGGACAGCGAATCGTCGTAGGTGCTGTTGGCCAGCGCGCGCACGGGCATGCCGTCGCCGGTATGGATTGCCGCCTCGCCCTCCACGAACTCGACCGCGGCGCAGCCTCCCGCGGCGTCCGCGACGAAGTAGTGCACCCGCCCCGTGCCGTCATCGGCGACGCGGACTTCCTCTTGCGCCGCAACGACCTCCTCCACCGTGGCGCAGGTGTCGAGCATGTACTGCACCCACTGCAGGCAGCCGACGGCGGGCCGTTCGTCGGGGGTCGGGTATTCGGCCTCCTTGAGCCACAGCACCTCGACGACGAGGCCGGCCTCGTTTATACCGCCCAGCGGCAGCTCGCGGCCGTATTGGTTGAACGTGACGCTGCCGTACGTCGAAGTCCAGCGCGCCGGGTTGTCGTCGCCGACCAGCGCCTCCTTCGCTATGCCTCGTTTGTTTACGACGACCAGGCCGTCGCAGACGGACCAGTCGAAACTCTTGCCGACGACGGCCTCGTCGCCGGCGTAGATGTAGAACGACGTACAGGGGAGGGCCGCGGCCGCGAGCAGCAAAATGCCGAGCGCCGGCGCGGCGACGCGCGTTTTTATCTTCATGGTTTATCTCCCGGGTGCCGCGGCCTATCGCCGCCGGAACAGAAAGTTGGCCAGTCCGCGATTATGAGAAGCTGCCACATCGTAACGTATCAACCGACGCGCCCGTTAATTTAAAATAAAAAGGGCTTGCGAACAAGCCCTTAATTGAGTGCGTTCGGCGCCGAGTCAGCGTGCCATAAGCTCGACCTCTACTTTGACGTCGTCTACGTCGAGCGCGATTTCGCCGTCCTCGACCACCTCTACGTAGAAATGCAGGAGCGCTTCGTAGGTCGGCGCGCCGAAATTGAAATATTTATCGACCCAATCGTCGGCGTAGGGCAGGTCGACGGCGTGGCCCTCCCCTACGTGGGGGTCGTAGATCTTGGCGCGCGCGTATTCGTTCTCGCCGCTCATGCCGCGCCGGTAGCGGAACGAGACGTCGAACCCCACGCCGCGCTTGCGGTTCAGCGCCGGCGTCGTTAAATAACCCTCCGCCGAGCCCTGTCCCCCCCCGACGGCGAGGGTGGCGAAGTGGTTCCCGCCCTCTTCGTTACGATATATGCGCACGAGGCTTACTTTACCCACGGCGGCGACCTCCCACCCGGCGGGCGGGAACGCTGGTCCTTCGAAACCTTCTTTCAGAACTACCGTGTCCGGCAGCGACTCCGGCTCGGTCGCGTTTTGGCACGCGGCGAGGGTGGCGGCGGCTACGGCGAGCGCGGGTAATATTTTTCCCATTTAACGATACCTCCGCCCTAGTAGTAGGCCAAACCGCCGTTTCGTTTCAACGCCGCTCGCCCAGCTAATCCTTGAACCGCCACTCGAAGCCGCGGCGTACGTCATTGCAGCGGAGTATTAATTTCATGCCGTTTTTAGGATTCCAGTTTTCCTCCGGTTTAAAGGAAACGAAAAATGTAGCAACCGGTAGAGTATACCCCCAAATGAGCCAAGTTAGGGACCGCCACCCGTAGAAAGTAACCTCGTTTGAGGTCCCGGCCCCGAAGAATAAAGCCGGTAGTTCAAACGATAACCTGTTCGAAACCGTAGTTTCCCGGACGCTGCCGCCTACTTCGGCTTCCGCGCTCCAATTCTCCGGCGCTAATAATTCGACCATTGACGCGTCGTTAACAGAGACCGCCACCGCGAATACGGCCATGTTTCGGAATTTATCCTTATCTTTGGCCGCCCTTTCTTCCGCTTCATTTTCACTTGTCTTGCCTTCCGAAATCCGGCTTTTAAGCGCCACGCAGTACATTTCCCAACTTATATAAGTAACGTCCACGAATTCCACCGGGTTCATTCTCGTCAGCGGGTACCACGATACCATGTACTTGTCTTGGGCCTTCTTTTCATCGATTTCTACTTCTCGGAAAGTTTTTTCGTATGGAAAATACTCTAGCTTCTTCGACTTGCACCACTTAACATTATCTCCCGCGCCGGCGGCCGCGGCCGTCGCGAGCAGGAGAGCTATGAGTACCGTAACTGACCTCCGCACGGTCTTCCTCCTTTTACCTTACTCTTCTTTGAACCGCCACTCGAAGCCGCGGGTGGCGTCTTCTCCCGATACGACCAGCTTTATGGACGGCGGCGGTTCGGCCCTTCTCTCGGCCTCGTTCCAGTACGGGTTCTCGAATACCGCTTTGAAGGCGTGGGTATAGTGCAGCCAACGGGCCGGGACAAATTGGATCAGGTAGCCGCCGAAGTACCAGGAGTCCGGCGGGTACGCGAAATATCGGACGTTGATGGGCTCGAGCTCCTCGCCGTCGCCGAGCAGACAGAACTTCCAATAACCCTCTCCCGACTCGTCGTGAAACGACTGGTGCTTTATTACCATTACGACGTCGAACATCAGGTACTTCCTGTGGAGGTTGCGTTCGGTTTTGATCTCTTTCTCGTACTCCTCGCCCACGCACCGGCCCAGGTTACGGCGGACGTTTATGCCCGCGGCGAAGTGCTCCCAGCTGTAGTACGTTACGTCGAAGCTGAAGATGTGCGGATGGGTATAGGGCTGCCAGGAGACCGTGTAGCGCAGGCCTACCTTGTAGCAGTCGTCGCTGAGGGAGGCCGGGTCCTCGTCCGCCGAGACGTACGGGATCTTCTTCGACTTGCACCACTTAACATCATCTCCCGCCCCGGCGGCCGCGGCCGTCGCGAGCAGGAGAGCTGTGAGTAGCGTAACTGACCTCCGCATCGTCTTCCTCCCTTAACTCATTCCTCCACGAACCGCCACTCGAAGCCGCGGCGGCACAAATCGCACGTTAAAACGAGCTTTAACGAAGCGCAGTATGACGAAGCATTAGCGTAAGCGAAGATTACCTTATACGTTGTTTGCGTTGCCGCGCTGATTAACATGCCCTTGCCCCCGTAAACGGACCCTACTTCAAACACGCCAATGAGGGGCTCACCTATCGGTTCTATACTGACCGGCGCGACGGGTTTCCCCGAAACCGGGTCGACTAGGTAAATAGTCCAAGGGCCGCCTTCGACCAGGAAAGAGTAGAGGGGGGCGAACGTGTTAATCGAAACATAGAAGGTAAAATACCGCGGGTATACGTCTATGCCCTTTGCTACTGCCGCGGGTAGCGTATTAGCGTCTATTTTGCCGGCTTTAGCTTGGGCTTTTAGGTCGGAAACGTAAACCTCCCAATTATGTAAGACTACCTGTATGAATCCGATTTTGTGGTGGCCGAAAGGCGTCCATTTTAACGAGTACTTCGATGTGGTTTTCTCGTAATTATCGGATATGCCTTCCGTATTTGAGTTAATCGGCACGAAGTCAAGTTTTTTTGACCGCTTCCACTTAATATCATCTCCCGCCCCGGCGGCCGCGGCCGTCGCGAGCAGGAGAGCTGTGAGTACCGTAACTAACCTCCGCATCGTCTTCCTCCCTTAACTCACTCCTCTTTGAACCGCCACTCGAAGCCGCGGGTGGTTATCGTGGAAATTAAATTTCCTAAGCCCGCCGCTAACCTTTATTGCCCGTTCCGTTTACGAAAACTAAAGGTTTAGGTTGGTCTTTAGTTTTTGGTTTTTGAGTTCTCTTTTTAGTTGGAGGTTTTTTTAATTTGGGTATAACTTTTCCGGCGGCCTCGTTCAATAATTTGGTTATACCTTTATGTACTTCTTCATCGTCAACCCGAACGCCGGTATCTTTACGTAGATTGCGACGAATAACTCTAAACGTATCTGGGGTGATTATCGCTGCGAGTAGGGTATCCGGCTTGAGTACCTTCACGCGTTCCCAATTCTTATTAAGGAGTCCGCGCTTTATGGATTTATAATTTATTAGTTCGAACTTGCGAATGATATCGTCTATATCGTCGCCTAGGAGATCCCACGATTCGTAAAGTTCGGTTTTCGGTGGCTGACCGAACTCGACGTGGTATACCCGCCATTCCTTTCCGTTAGTAAGAAGCAACCATTCGCAGCCGGCGTCAATAGCGTACGAAGTTATTTGTTTCAGGTGTTTTTTCGATAGGTCAATGCCGACGCGTTTTAATTCTACCATAATTACAGGTTCGACATCTTGACCGGGCGCTAGTTGGACCGCGAAATCGACGTGCTCTGTATTGCCCGTTCCGTGGATTGCGTATTCCCGCGTGATATGCTTAAAAACGTCGTAACCCATCACCCATTCGAAGATCCGGTCAACGCGCTTCCGCGTTTCTGCTTCGTTCGCATCGAGTTTTAACCCTTGCTCGATGATCTTCCGCGCATCCCTTATCGCTTTCCGTTGATCTTTAGTCGTTTTAACTTTAGGCATCTCTTTCGCGGCCTCCTGATCGCAAGTTAACTGTGAAAGTTATTTCTTATCTTTATAGTATTTATACACGTACCATATCGCAATACCTAAAAGGCAAAATACTACGGTAATTATGACGCAACATTTACCGTATATATCGAAATTATCGAAAAATTGTTCCATGATTTAATTTCCTTCAGCTTAAACAAATTTTTAACGAAAATTTGCGCCGGACAGGATTCGAACCTGCGACCTACGGCTCCGCGGCCGTCGCGAGCAGGAGAGCTGTGAGTACCGTAACCGACCTCCGCATCGTCTTTCTCCCTTAACTCATTCCTCCACGAACCGCCACTCGAAGCCGCGGCGGAACTTTTTTCCAAGGATGGCTAGTTTTAAACTTTCCGAAGGGGCTCCGCGATAGGGGTTTTCGAAATAAACGGCGTAAGCCTTTTCTTTTAACGCCGTCTCCTCGGTTTTCCCTCCGGCGTCGAGATAACGGAAAACCTCCGTATCGTGTTTCATGCCTATAGGTCTTATTATTTGAGGTTCTATTCTATCTCCCCCGACTACCAAATAAATTTCCCAATATTTTTTATATTGGAGCCTTGCTTCCATATTCTCTTCGCCCCTGATTATTACTTGAAAGCATAAAATTTGGTTAACGCCCGCGGCCACCTCTTCCAATACTTCCTCAAACTCGTCATTTGTCAATTCGCCTTTATCGCGCTGGGCGCGTAACCCATAATACGTGAATTCCCAAGGTACGAAAGTAGCTTCTATTTCGCGAATATCCTGGAACCACCCCCCGCCTGCCTTTAGCGTGTATCGATCTAATATGGTATCCAAATCGCTTTCTATTGGTAACTCGTCGCTGGGCAAGAAGAACGGTAGGGCTTCCGACCGCTTCCACTTAATATTATCTCCCGCCCCGGCGGCCGCGGCCGTCGCGAGCAGGAGAGTGATGAGTAGCGTACCTGACCTCCGCATCGTCTTC
>JAZGGY010000415.1:0-2576 GCA_036480675.1 bacterium
GGGCTACGAACAAGGAGGTCCATGCCCGCGAGTAGGGCCGGCGTTTGGTCGCCCGCGCGGAGTTTCACGCCGGCACCGGCGAGCTCCCGGGCTTCGGTGCTCAGTTCGTCGGCCGGCTTTTCGTCACAGGCCACAACCTCAGTCGCCGCCGGCGCAAGCGCCCTGGCCGCCGCTACGCCGGAACGCCCCAATCCGACCACCAGGACGCGGCGGCCGCGGAAGGCTTCCAGTTTCTCCTCGTACGTTCTCACCTTATCTTCAACGTCGAAAGGCCGATGACGGCGCATATCGCCGAAATCAACCAGAACCGGATCGTTATCTTAGGCTCAGCCATACCCTTGAGCTCGTAATGGTGGTGCAGCGGAGACATCTTGAAGACGCGCCGGCCGCCGGTGGCCTTGAAATATAGTACCTGGATAATAACCGACAACGCCTCGATCACGAAAGCACCGCCTACTATGACGAGCAACAATTCTTGTTTTATAAGAATCGCGACGGTGCCGATGCCGCCGCCAAGCGGGAGCGCGCCCGTATCGCCCATAAACACCTGGGCCGGGTAGCTGTTGAACCACAAAAAGCCCAGCAGCGCACCCACCATAGCCCCCATATACACCGTTAGTTCGGCGCCGCCCGATACGTACATCACCTGGAGGTACTCGGCGAAATTGACGTTCCCCACGACGTAACACATCACCGCGTAGGCCGCGCCCGTGAAGAGCATCGCGCCCGCGGCGAGGCCGTCGAGGCCGTCGGTCAGGTTAACGGCGTTGGTCGAACCGACGACCGTGATCATCACTAAAAGGATATACAAAGCGCCGATGTTGACGACCACGTTCTTGAGAAAGGGGAACGTAAGCCAGGTGGTCATGCCGTTATCGAGCGGGAAGAAATACACGAAAAGGCCAATAGCCAGCGCCAGTAAAGCCTGGCCGATAAACTTCCATCGCGCGAGCAAGCCCAGCGGTTTCTTGACCACCAGTTTCAAATAGTCGTCGACGAAACCCATCGCACCCAGGGAGATGGTCACTATGAGGATGGCAATGACGTACCGGCTCGTGATGTCCGCCCATAAGATTGTCGGTACGACTATGGCCGCCAATATCAGAAGGCCGCCCATCGACGGCGTCCCGGCTTTCTGAAGGTGGCGCCGCGGGACCTCCTCGCGGATGATCTCTTCGACCATCTTTCGCTTGAGGAACCTAATGAGAGGCGGCCCCAAAAGGAAGGCTATCAAAAACGCCGTTAGGGCGGCGTAGGCCGAGCGTAAAGTGACGTAGCGAAAGAGGTTGAGCCACGAAATGTCGGTATGTAACGGATACAGTATCAGGTAGAGCAAACGTCAGCCTCCTTGGACGTCGACGCCCAGCTTGTCTAAAACTTCTTCCAACCGCACGGCGCGGCTGGCCTTTACCAAGATGACGTCGCCGGGTTTCAACCACGCCGCCAGAAAGTCGGCCAGTTCGTCCCGGTCCTGGAAGGAGAACGCGGCCTCGGGCGACATCCCATCCGCGCGCGCGCCTTCCACGATCAGGCGGCCCCCACCGCCCAGGCCCACGACAACGTCGAGCCCCGCCTCGGCGGCGAATCTCCCTACGTCTCGATGGGCCTGTTCCGCCGTCGCCCCCAGCTCGAGCATATCCCCCAGTACGGCGACGCGGCGGCCGTCGGCCGGCGCGGCCGCCACAAAGGCGAGGGCGGCCTTCGCCGCCTGCGGCGAAGAGTTATAACAATCCACGACGTAGGTTAAGCCTCGGCCGTTAACGACTACGCTGGAACGGAGTCCCCTGCCGGCGTAAGCCGCCACGCCGGCCGCGACATCTTCTTCCGGCACGCCCAAAACGTAACCTACCGCCGCCGCGGCCAGCGCGTTCATCACGTTGTATTGACCGGGGAGAGGCAACTGGACTCGCGTCCCGCCGGCGAGCTTAAAGGTCGAACCGCGGAAACCTTCCGCGGCCAAATCCCCGGCCCGTACATCCGCATCCTCGGCCGTTCCGAAAGTAACGACCTTCAGGCCGTTAACGAGCTCTTCTGCCATAGAGACCACCAGCGGGTCGTCGGCGTTCAAGGCCGCCGTCCCGCCGGGTTTGACGTAGTTGAGCAGCGCCATTTTCTCGCGACGCACCGCGGCCACGTCGCCGAAAAATTCTAAATGCGTCGGCGCGACGTTCGTGATGACGGCCACCGTCGGCGCCGCGGCGTCGGCCAGCGGCGCCATCTCACCGGGCGCGCTAACGGCCAGCTCGAGCACGAGCACCTCGTCGTCGTCCTCAAGCGCAAGTATAGAAACCGGTACGCCCACCTCGTTGTTGTAATTACCGGGGGCGACGCGTACGCGGTGCTTACGGGCTAAAACGGCCTCTATCAGGTCTTTGGTCGTCGTCTTCCCGCAAGAGCCGGTTACGGCTACCACCGGCCCCGAGAATTCGTGCCGCCGGGCGCGGGCCAAAATCCGCAGTGCCTCGAGAGTATCCTCGACCAGGACTTGGGGTATCGCTTCGGGCACTTCGCCGACGACTACCGCGGCGGCGGCACCCCTCGCGGCCGCGTCCGCCACGTAATCGGCGCCGTCGTGC
>JAZGGY010000416.1:0-3659 GCA_036480675.1 bacterium
GTGCGGGTTAAATTAAACACAATTAACCGCCCGTGCGTCGTTGACCCGCGCCTTTTCGCTGGGAAAATAAAGGGGCCTCCCGCAACGGATGGAATCCTTCCGGGGACGGCGACGCGCGATGAAGGTCGTAACGTTCAGACGCAGCGCCCACATGGGGCGCACGACGATAGCCCCGGGCGAGCCGGTCCTCCTCCCGGACCGCGCGGTCGCGAAACTCCTGACCACCCACGGCGACGCCGTCGACGTCGCCGGCACGGACGGCCACTACAACAAATATGAGGGCCAGCCGCTGGACGGCCGCTCGCTGTTGCTGGTGCGGAACGGCGGCTTCGGCGATCTGCTCTTCCTCACGCCGCTGCTCCGCTACCTGGACGAGAGATACAAACACGCCGGCCTGGCCGTCGCCTGCGGCCGCCGATACCACGGCGTCCTATTGCGCAACCGTTATGTCCGGCGGATATTCACGTACCCGGTCAGGCTCAAGGACCTCGTCGCGTACGACTATCAACTATTCTACGAGGGGACGCTCGAGACGAGCGAGGACCCCTCCTGCCACGCCGTCGACCTTATGGCGCGGCACGCCGGCGTCGCCGACGTGGGGGACCGGCGGCTGGCGTACGACGTCGAGCCGGCGCTCGCCCGCAAGGCCAAGAACATTTTACGAAACGAGTTGCAGGTCAAGGCGGGCGACGCGACGGTAGGCCTTCACCTCCGGGCGTCGTCTCCCATTAGGACGTACCCGCTGGAGAGCAGCCTGCTCGTGGCCGCGACGCTGGGGGCCGCCGGCGCCCGCGTCTTCCTGCTGGGCGCCGAGGGCGATTGGGGCAAAACGGTAGGCCGAAGGCTCTCGCCGTCGGTCGAATTCAAGAACGTCGACAACCTGTGCGGCCGCTTCCGTACGATCAACCATACCGCGGCCTTCCTGTCGCGGCTCGACTTACTCATCGGGCCGGACTCGTCGCTGGTTCACTTCGCCGGCGCGTTCGAGCTGCCTACCATAGCGCTGTACGGGCCGTTCCCCGGCGCCGTCCGGACGAAGTACTACCCGCGTTGTATTACGCTGGAGGGGCGGTACGCCGTGCGCCCCGGCCTGGAAGAGTGCGCGCCGTGCTTCAAACACGGCCCGTACCCCTGCCCGCAAGCGGAAGAGGACCGCGCGAGCCCGTGCCTGCGGAACCTGGAGCCGGAGGCGGTTATCCGGGCAGCGTTGGGGATGTTAGCTAAGAAAGGATGGAGCGAGGCGCGGTTGCGCACCCCAACTCCCTAACTTAGAAATCAAAAAGCCGGCCTCAGGGCCGGCTTTATTTTTAAGTGGTTAGCGTTACTTGGCGTAGTCGACGGCGCGGGTCTCGCGGATGACGACCACCTTTATCTTGCCGGGGTACTCCAGCTCCTTCTCGATGGTCTCGGCGATGCGGCGCGACAGCTCCTCCGCCTCGGCGTCCGAGACGCGCTCCTGCTCGACGATGATGCGTACCTCGCGGCCGGCCTGGATGGCGTACGCCTTGGAGACGCCGGAGAACGAATCGGCTATCTCCTCCAGCCTGGTGATGCGCTTGATGTAGGATTCGAGCGACTCGCGGCGGGCGCCGGGCCGCGCGGCGCTGATGGCGTCCGCGGCGGCGACCAGCACCGCCTCCACGCTGGTGGGGTCGGTCCGGCCGTGGTGCGCCTCGCAGGCGTTAACAATCTCCGGCGACTCGCCGAACCTGCGCAAAAGGTCCGCGCCTATCTGGGGATGCGTCCCCTCCACCTCGTGGTCCACCGCTTTGCCGACGTCGTGCAATAGGCCGGCGCGGCGAGCGCGGCCGGCGGGCAGGCCCAGCTCGTTGGCCATAATGCCGGCGAGGTAGGCGACCTCTTTGGAGTGGCGGAGGACGTTCTGGCCGTAGGACGTGCGGTACTTGAGACGCCCCAGCGTCCGGACGAGCTCCGGGTCCAACTCGTCGACGTTAAGCTCGAGGCTGGTCTCCTCGCCCACGTTGACCAGTTCCTGCTCGAGGTCGTCGCGGATCTTATCGACTATCTCCTCGACGCGCCCCGGGTGGATGCGGCCGTCGACGATGAGGCGCTCTAGCGCGCGCTTGGCGACCTCGCGACGCACCGGGTCGAACGACGACACGATGACCGCCTCCGGCGTGTCGTCGACGATGAGGTCGACGCCGGTGGCGGCCTCGATAGCGCGGATGTTGCGGCCCTCGCGGCCTATTATCCGCCCCTTCATCTCGTCGTTGGGAAGCTCGACCACCGAGACGGTGCTCTCGGCGACGTGGTTGGAGGCGCAGCGTTGGATGGCGAGGCTAATAATATCCCGGGCCAGGCGGTCTCCTTCCGCCACGGCCCGGTCCTTGATTTCCTTGATGGTGCGGGCGGCGTCGCGCGAAGCGTCGGCGGCGAGGTTCTTCATCAAAATCTCTTTGGCCTCGGCCGCCGATATCCCGGAAATGCGCTCGAGCGTTCGGTTCTGCTCGTCGGCCTTCCGGGCCAGCGCGTCCTCTTTGTTCTTCAGCGTCCCCTCGCGCCGATCGAGACCTTTCTCGCGATTGCCGAGCTGTTGCTCCTTCTTATCAAAATTATCGGCCCGGCGCTCGAGGGACTCCTCTTTCTGCCTGAGCCGATTTTCGAGGTTCTTTAGGTCTCGCTGACGCCTTTCGGTCTCTCTCTCCGCGTCCTCCTTTAACTTGAAGATCTCGTCTTTGGCTTTAAGTAACGCTGAGGTCTTCGTATTCTCGGCTTCTCGCTCTGCTTCCTCCGTTATCTTTGCGGCAATTCTCTCCGCGGTCTTAATTTTAGATTCGGCGATGCGCCGTCGGGCGATATATCCCAACCAGAAGAATACCGCTCCGGCCACGACGATCGCCCCCAAAAGCACCAGGAGCGTTTGAAGAGGTGAAAGCATGGGTACCTCCCCGCACGACGACGGGAAGGCGGCCCGAGCATTGGACCCGGAAATCGGTCGAGGTACGCACCCCAAGACTGCCATAGCATCGGCGTCCGCCGGGCGCGTGTATTTTATTTGTAATTTTCCGGTATGTCATCAATAGGGTCTGTGAGGTATGTCTCTACCCTGAATTGATATCGCTCGAGCCGCGTTCGCTCATAAGCACCGCTCCCCCTCGGGCGGTTTTCCCGTCTCGCATGGTATTTATATTAAGGCCTATTGACCGGTTCGTTCACATTATACGAGATATTGATCCCTTTATCAAGGGAATAATTCCCCGAAACGGCCAAAACCCCTTCATTTTCAATAAAATAATAAACCGGCGTTAAGCCGGTTCGTAACATCCTGAGCAGCTACGTCCTGTTAACATTCGTCATGCGGCTTTTCTCGCCGGCCCGAGGCCGAAGCGGCCCCGCCTACCAACCGATACCCACCGTCGCGACGTACGAGTCGCCCAGCTCGCGGTGAGGGCGCCAGCAAAAGTCGAACCGGTAATCGCCGGCGACGACGCCCATGCCCGCGGCCGGCATATTCTCCGGGTACCGATACCCCGCGCGCAGCGCCAAGAGCTTGGCGATGGTCGCCTCGCCGCCCGCCGCGGCGCCGACGTCGCCGTCCTTGCGAACGCGGCCCTCGGCCGTGGCGACGATATTCGCCGGCAGGTCCACCGCCACGCCAACCCGCGCCGCAGCGGGATATACGTCGCGAATCGCCTTCA
>JAZGGY010000417.1:0-7453 GCA_036480675.1 bacterium
CGCCGCCCGCGCCGCGGCCCGCGAGAGTCGCTCGTAGTAGCAACGCGGGCAACGGCCTTCCCGGCGAACGGCAACCTCCTTCAGGAAAAAATCCACGTCATAGCGGTCGTCGACGTCGGCGGGCCAACCGTCGCGGTTAGCGGCCTCCCTGAAGGCGGCGAGCCTTTTACGGTTCTCGCGGTACGGCTGGACGTTCGGGTTGTACCAATATGCCAGTATGTCGTGCCCTTCGGCCGCTAACGCGCGCGCCGGCGCCACTAAACAAGGCCCGCAACAGGCATGTACGAGTATCTTCATACTAAAAACCCATTATAAAACATTTAAGCGTCCCATATCAAACCTTTTCTGGCCTCCCCTTATTATACCCACCGCTTACGGCGTAAAGCGGAATACCCTTGGGCCGGCCCCTTCGAGATTCCGCCCGAACGCCGGTTGTCTTCCGTTTTTCCCGTCTTTGCCCTTGACTTGACCGCCCCGGGGTGTTTGAATTAATACCGTGAGAAGAAAACTGCTCGCCGCCGCGTTGGCCGCGTTTGCGGCCGCGACGCTCGCCGCCGCCGCTACCGGCGATGGCCCGTCGCTGGCCGATTTGGAACTTTTGCGCGTCCCGCGCGAAGAGCTACCGCCCGGCGAAACCGAGCTCGCAAGCAAGCTGCAATTCGCTCGGGCCCTGATCCTGGGCGGCAAAGCCGAAGAAGCGCTCGAGGCACTGGACGACGTACTGGCCCGCGACGTCGCCGGGACCTTTACCGTCGAGGTACTCTATTACAAAGGCTTCGCGTTGGATACGCTTGGTCGGTACGACGCCGCGATCGTAAATTACCAGACGGCGTTAAAAGAACGCCCCGGCGACCCGACGATACTCCTGGCGTTGGGCCAAGCTTACCTCGACGCGGGCCGCGGCGACGACGCCCGGGCGGCGTTCGAACAAGTCCTCGCACAAATACCCGGAGAATCGAGAGCCCTTACCGGCCTCGCGTATTTAGAACTCATGGCCGGTGACGTCGGCGAAGCCCGCGCCAAGCTCGAGCGGGCGCTGGCGGCCGACGCCGAGAACGCGCTCGCCATGTCGTACATGGGTTTGCTGGAGATGAACGAACGGAAATACGACTTGGCTCGAGCACACCTGGAGAACGCGCTGGCACTCGAACCCGCCAACTTAACGGCCAATTATAACCTCGCCGGCATCCTCTTCATGCAGGGCGACTACGCCGGAGCCGAGAAACGCTACCGCGTAGTGCTCAAGCGCAAACCAGGCGACGGCGAAGCGCGCTTCTACCTCGCCGCGGCGCTGGAAGCGCAAGGCCGGTACGAGGATGCCCTGGCCGAAGCCGAGAAGGTCGTCGATTCGGGCGCCGTAATCGACGGCTTGGTCGAAATGCTGGACCGCCTCCAGCGCCGCCTCGCGGAGAAGTAACGCGCAAAGGCAACCGGCGTTAACCCGCGCCGGCTCGGTCGCCGCCGTTTGAGGCTATACCGAATAACGTGACCCGTACTCTCTTAGTGACGCGAATCGTCACGGTCGTCCTTTGGACGGCGGTCGTGATATTTTTCGCCGAAGGCCGCGCCACTTGGTTGTGGCTCGGCGCCGCGGTCGCCTTGGCAGGCGAGGCGTTGAGGTTGTGGGCCTCGGGTTACGGCGGCACGTGGGCCCGTGTAGACACGGCGGAAGCGATCGCCGATCTTTCGGCGGCCGGGCCGTACCGCTGGGTGCGGAACCCGAAGCATATCGGCAACGTCGCCGTGGCCGTCGGCCTCTCGCTATGGGCGGGGGGCCTTCTGCCGTGGCTGCCGCTGGCGACGGCGTTAGCTTTCATCGCGCTATACTCGCTTATACAGGGCGCGCGTGACCGCGACCTGGGGCGACGTTTCAGCTGGGAATACCGCGCCTATCGCGGTACGGTTCCCATATGGCTTCCCCGCTTTACGAGCCGCCCCGCGAGAAACCAAAGCCGGTGGCGGTTCGGCGTCGCTCTAACAGGCGAAGGGGCAGTGCTGATTCAAATCGTCGCCGTCGCTGCGGCGGCGTTTGTGCGGTCGCGCGCAACAAACTGGTTCCCCTAAAAACCGGGCTAAGCGTCTTACACCGATCAATCCGCGAAGCGATAGACGAAAAAGAATATTTTTCGGTTGACGCTATCGCCTAATTATCCTATATTCTCAATTCTAAGGGACTTTTATAAATCATAATATAAACTCAACTTCCGTACGTCTGGCCGGCGCGTAGGCGGTCGAGCGTTACGTCGCGCCCGCCGGGAGGTCCTGTTATGGCCCCCTTGTTTGGAAAAAAGAAGGAGTTAACGCCGGAACTGGTCGGCGAGTATTTCGATAAGCGGGCGGCCGAGTTTAAGAAGCTTATCGACAAGGCCTCGGACCGGGAGAAGAAGCTATCGGCCCGCACGGCCAAAGTCGAACGCGACCTCAAAAAAGCGGACGAACTCGACAAAAATATCAAGGAGTTCAAGGCCGCTGCCGCGTCGTTGGCCGAGGCGGTCAAGAGATCGGAAGGCCTACCGGCACAAGTAGACGCGACCGCCGAAAAAGCCGCGGCCGCCGCCGCCAAAACCGGAGAAGTCGAGAAACAACTTAACGCGCTGGCCGAAAAGCAGGCCGACCTCCTTACCGTCGAGAAAAAAGCGCGTACGTTAAACGAGAGCATAAGCCGCGCCGCCGGCGACGTTTCGAAACTCGAGGCTAAACTCGGCGAATTGCGGAAAACGGACGCGGAGATAGTTAAAATAACCCAAAGGCTGGCAGGTACCGAGGACAAAATTACGGCCCGCGTTCGCGAGTCGGCCGACCGCGTGTCGTCGTTGGCGACGCAAATCGTCGATCTGGATAAAGTGGTCAAAACCACGGTGCAGGGTATAAGCCGGGCCGATGCCGAGCTGAAATCCGTCAAAAAAGACATAACAGGCCTGGGCGACCAGGCTAAGAAGTTAACAGCGGTCGAAAAGGATATCGCCGCCGCCCGGGCCAAACTGGACAACGTCGAAAAAGCCGCCGGCGAAATGACCGAATTCCGCGCCGAGCTCCGCGCCGCAGCTGCCGCCGCCGAAAAGACCGCCAAAGTCAACGAAGCCAATAAACAAACCCTTACCGAAATCAAATCGTCGCTGGCCGATACTAAAAAAACTGCCGACCAACAAACCACCGCGTTGTCCAACCTGAAGGGTACCTTCAAAATCTCGAGCGACGGAATCGAGCGCCGCCTAAAGGACTTCGAGGGCGGTTTGGGCCAACTCGAGAAGCGCGCCAAAACCATCACGACGTTATCTAACAAAACGGAAGCGCTGAGCGAACGGGCCGAAGAAGTCGCCACGAAAATCGCCGCCTTTGAGGGCAAACTAAGCGAGGCAGCCAAGGCCGCGAAAAATATTGACACCATAAAAACCCGGATCGAAACCGCGACCCAAACGGTGAAAGAGGCTGCCGCCGAGGGTAAAGCTGCCCAGGGCGAGCTCAATCGCGTCCGCGGCGAGGCCCAAAAGTACCGCGAAGACGTAGCCGGCGTAAAAAGTTCACTCGGTAACATCCATAAAGAGCTCAAACAAGCCGACGCCGGCGTAAGTGACGCTTCACGTCGCGTGGGCGTGCTGGCCGGCCGTACGACTAAGATCGACCAGAAAGTCGAGTTCTTCGAAAAGCGCGTCACCGAGCTCGCCGGCGCAGAAAAACGCACCGACGCCGTACTCGGGAAAATGGACGGCATCGACGAAAAACTCGGGGACTTCAACACTCGCTTCGGAGCGGCTCAGAAGGAGCTTAAAAACGCGGCCGACCGAGCTCAAACCCTCGAGAAATCGCTCGCTAAAATCCAAGAGGATTTCGGCGTCCTCCGCCTCGAGCGCGAACGCTACACCGAAGCGTCGCAAAACGTCGACCGCTTGAACTCGCTTATCGAACATATCAATACCAAGATCCACGTGCTGGAAGACCAACGCGAGCTCATCGCCAAGGCCAACGAGGAGTCGGGCAGGCTCGACGTCCTGTTGTGGGAGATGGACATCCGAATCAAGAAACTGGCCGAAGAACAGAAGATGGTGCGGGACGGCGAAAAGCGCATCGCCGACCTGGAGGATACGCTGGCCGCGACGCGCGACCGCTTCCGCGAAGCTCAAGGCATCCGGGAAAAGCTGGCCGACGCCGAAGGCCGCCAAGAGGATTTCGCACGCGAAGTAGCGACGTTCGAACGCCAGGTGGCCGAGTTCCGCGCCGTCCAGGCCGACCTCGACAAGGTATCGCGCACCGCCGAAGACGTCGTCGGCAAACTAGGCTTCGCGGAAAGCAAACTGGGCGAAGCCGACGCGTCCCTGGAAGCCATAGATAACCGCGCCGAAGTGCTCCGGGCCGTCAAGGCGGACCTGGCAGACGTTCAAGCCAAGGCGTCTTCGGTGGAGAAATTACACGATAAAATCGGCATGCTCGAGACGCGGCTGGCCGAAGCGGACGCGATGTCCCGCGCCGTCGCCGACCAAATCTCGGAGAATAAGGCGCACGAAACGGCCTTTTCCGCTCAAGCCTCTCGCCTCGACGAGGTTGAAAACAAAGTCCGCGAAATAACGGCGGACGTCGGCAGGGTCGACGCCGCGGCGCAAGAGATCAAGAATATCCAAAAGGCGCAGGAGGAGCTTAGCCGCGTATCGGAGGCCGCGTCGCGCGAACTCGGCGAATATCGGACGGAACGCGGCCGAACGCAAGAAGATTTCACCCGTATGAACAAATCCGCGCAGGCAGCGCTCGAGCAAGTCGAGCGACGCCAGGAGGAGATCCGGCTTCGCGAGGAGTTGGTTACCAGCGTCCACGACAAGACCGAAAAAATCGACACCCTCCTCAAAGACATCGACGGACGCATGATGACGGTACTCCGCGAGGACGCCAAACTCGACGCACTGAGCTCCCGCCTCGACGACCTCAACCGAGACCTCTCCGTTCTCGAAGACAAACGTCGGGCGACGCTCAAATCCGAGAAGGAGATCGACCGCCTGGCCGAAAAAGTCGCCACCCTCGAGGAGAGCACCGTAGCGGTCGAAAAAGCCCAGGCCACCCAGGGTAAGTTGAAGCGCGAGCTGGCCGGCGAGGTGAAAAAGATCGAAGAGCTCCGCGCCGAGGTAACGGACGTCAACGATCGCATCTCCTCTCACGCCGCGCGAGCCGCCGATACAGAGAAAGAAGTCAATCGCGTCCTCGAGAAGATCCTGGATGCCTCCCAGGAGGCGGCCCGTAAAGCGACCCTCGTCGAGCGGCGGAGCCAGGACGTCGTCGCCGTCGACGAGCGCGTGAGCGCCCTCACCATGTTGGCCGAAGACCTCGACGAACGCCTACGCGTCTTGGGCCAACGGCGGGACGAGGTGGCGGCGGTCGAACGCGAGGTCCGCGACCTCAAAACCTATTACGACCTGGTCCAAGACGGGATGACGGACCTCAAGGGCGAGGCCAAAGCCATAAACCAGATCCGGGGCCAGCTAAGCGAACTTTCGGAGACGCGCAAAGACGTCGCCGCGGCCGTGCGCGACGTCGGCGCCAAACGCGCCGACCTCAAGAAAGTCGAGGCCAGGTTCGAACAGATAAATCGCGCCGCGGTGGCCCTGGAAGAGAAAATGGTTCAGCTGCGGAACGAAGGAAAACGGGTGGACGCCGTCGCCGAAAAGCTCGCCCAAGTGAGCTTCCTCGCGAAGGACGTCGACGCGAAAATGGCGAATTTAAAATCGACCAACGACCACCTCGACGACCTGCAGAAAAAACTCGCGCGCTCCGACGTCATCTTAAACGAAGCGCTGAAGCGCACAAGCGAAACCAAACCGCCGGCGTAACCCAACCAGCGAGCCGGGAGCTTATACCGTAATGGCACGTAAAATCGCCGTAGCCAGCCAAAAAGGCGGGGTCGGGAAAACTACCACCGCGGTGAACTTGAGCGCCTCGCTTGCCGTCGCGGAGAAAAAAACGCTCCTCGTCGACCTCGACCCCCAAGCGTGTGCCAGCGTAGCGTTGGACTTTAATCAGGATTTACTCTACCGCGGCGTGTACGAGATATTCATGCGCAACTTCCCCGCCTCCGGCAGCATACACGAGACCGATATATCCAACCTCTACGTCATACCCAGCAACATCTGGTCGAACAACGCGGAAGACGAGATAATGCGGGCCTCCTTCAACCGCACCATGCTCGCCCGCTCGATGGAAGAACTCGACGACGACTACGAGTACATAATAATGGATTCGCCGCCGAGTATGGGGCATTTGATGGTGTCGGCGCTCGTCGCAGCCGATTCCGTCCTAATCCCCGTGCAAGCGGAATTTTACTCCTACCACGCCTTCGATCAATTTATCCGCCTCGTTAAAACAGTCCGCCTCAGCGTAAACCCCGACCTCGAAATCGAGGGGTTTTTGTTGACGATGTACGACGAGCGGACGAAACTCGCCCGCGAAGTCGAGAGCGACCTTCGCCGCCGCTTCGGCAAGCTCGTATTCAAAACCGTAATACCCCGGAGCGTAGCGTTGGCCGAAGCGCCCGCCAGCGGAAAACCGGCCATCACCTTCGACGGCCGGTCGGCGGGTGCGCAAGCGTACATGCGCCTCGCGGGCGAAATCGTCCGACGCCGACGAAGCCGCGTCAAATCGCGCTTCTAGACTAAAAAACGCCGCGGCCGAGCCGCGGCTTTCTCATACCGGCGTCCCCACTCTCAACGCCGGAATAGACGCGCCAAATCCCGCGCCGCGAGGTTGACCATGGTCGGACGGCCGTGGGGGCAGACGTCCGGCGAGGACGAAGCGAAGAGGTCGCGTACCAGCGCCGCCATCTCCGCGTGTTCCAAACGCCCGCCGGCCTTCACGGCGCCGTGGCAAGCCACACCTTTGAGCACGGACTCTCGGCGTCTCTCCAGCTCCGCGGGTCGTCCTTCCTCGACGAAATCTTCGACCACGCGCGCCAAAAACTTTTCGACGTCGCCGACGCGTACGTCGTTGGGATGGCCCCGCAGTACGAAGGCGTCGCCGCCGAACTCCTCTACCCCGAAGCCCAAGTCGTTGAGCGCTTGAAGACACGGCCGCAAATCCGCCGCCGCCGCCGCCCCCAACGACACCGTAACCGGCATAAGGAGCTCCTGGCGGCCGGCGTCGCCCGCGGCGCGGGCCAGGCGGTCGTAGATGACCCGTTCGTGGGCGGTGTGCTGGTCTACGACGACCAGGTCACCTCCTCGGCGTACGATAACGTACGTATTATCGAGCTGGCCCAACACTTCCACCGAACCCCCTTGAGGCGAGCGCTCGGCGACGGCGACGCCCGCCGGCGCGGCCGCGGCCTCTGCCCTCACTTCACCGCTCCCGACGCCGCCGAACGTACCTTCCGGCCACAGGCCGTGTCTTTTCAGGTACCCCTGGACGCTTTCCCGAATCGCCGTCGTCACCTCCGGCGAGCCGGACGGAACCTTTCGCGACGGCATCTCGAAAGTAG
>JAZGGY010000418.1:0-2027 GCA_036480675.1 bacterium
TTATAACGGTAAATGGAATTAGGGCTTACGCGCGTCGGCCTCGTACGCGGCGCGCTCCCGGGGAATCGCGCCGACCGTTACCAAGTCGGCGATCCGTTTCTTTATATCATCGATTATAAATCGGGACTGTTTTGAGAAGTGAATATACATCGCCGTTAAACTTACCGCGGCGACGAGTGACCGCGGCGAAAAGAAAAGGAAGCGGAAGAACGTGGTCCAGTAGAAAAACGCGACCCTCGGTTTGACGCTAACCCGCGAGCTTGTTTTTACGAACCCCCACAACAATTTAAATTTTATGGGGAGGGAGGGGCGGTATCTGTTATGGGGACGGAGGTTGGCGCCGGTCCGCGCCACGCGGGCGTAGTAATTTTTCGGCGCGTAGATAAACTCCAATACGCGCACGTAGTCCCGTAGGATATCGAGACGGGGGCGGGAGGGAACGAAGTTAAGGCCGCTGGACGATGCATTGACGTCGCGGGCGGCGTCCCACAGCGTACTGCCGTTCGACAATAACCGGCCTTCGCGTTCCAGCCGCCGCGTCAGTTGCGTGTTGGGCAAGGCGTAGAGGGTGCCGACCATCGCCACACATATTCCGGTGTCTTGAATACAGTTGATCAGGTTGCGGGCCGTGGATTCGTCCTCGTTGTCGAAGCCGATAATGAAACCGCCGTTTACGATCATCCCGTAGGAAGAGATGGTTTTAATGGCCTCCGCCACGGTAACGTTGACGGCGAGTCGTTTGGAGGTTTTATCCAGGATGTGTTCTTCCGGCGTCTCGATCCCGATGAAGACGTAACGGAAGTCGTTGTCTCTCATGAGCGTAAGGAGCGGTTCGTCTTTCGCCAGGTCGAGCGAGGCTTCGGCGCTGAAAAAGAAGGGGTAGCGCCGCTCCTCCTGCCAATCCCGCATCGCCCTCAAAACGGCGACGACCTCTTTGCGGTTGCCGATTAGGTTGTCGTCGACGAAGTCGACGTGGCCGCGATAACCCAAGTCATACAGGTATTGGAGCTCGCGGAGGACTTGGTCGCCGGGTTTCGTACGGGGCTTCCGACCGAAGAGTTCGATAACGTCGCAGAATTCGCAGTTATAGGGGCACCCCCGCGAGAACTGGATGCCGACGTGCATGTAATGGGAGAATTTGATGAGGTCGAAGCGGGGGATTACGGCGCGGGTCATGTCGGCTCTCTCGTCCGATTTGTATACCCGGCGCTCGACGCCGCGCTTTAAGTCGGCTAGGAAAAGCGGGATCGTTACCTCCCCCTCGCCCAGCACCCGATAGTCGGCCTCGTGATAGACCTCCGGTTGGGAGGTCGGATCGGGGCCGCCCACCACCACCGGTTTGCCCCGGGCGTGGGCGCGCTGGAGGAGGCGTAACACGCCCTCTTGCTGCGGCAACATCCCGCCGGTCATCACGATGTCGGCCCAGGCGAGGTGGTCGTCGGTTAGCCCCTCAACGTTTTCGTCGACCAATTTTATTTTCCAGGAGGCGGGTAATAGCGCCGCTACGGTCAAGAATCCCAACGGAGGCCCCGGGTATTTTGCCCCTACGATCTTGCACACGTCGGTATAGTTCCAGAAGCTGTGGCAAGAGAGTTTAGGTTGTACTAGAAGGCACTTCGTTTCGGCTGTGAATAGGTCCAACGTTGTTTTTATCTCCTAACCGTAATCGGAGGCTGGGGCGTATGCCCCCCAATAACTAAGTTACGGCCGCGCCGGCCGTAGTTTTTATGTTCGGCGTTTACGCTGTCCCTCCCGACTTTCGTATTCGTTAACTACGTCGATTCTTGATTTCTTCGATTAGGACCGGTACGACTTCGTAGAGGTCGCCGACGATGCCGTACGTCGCGATCTTGAAGATGGGTGCTTCCTCGTCCTTGTTTATGGCGACTATAACGTCCGCGGTGCCCATCCCGGCCAGGTGTTGTACGGCGCCGGAGATGCCGCAAGCGATATATAGTTTCGGGCTTACGGTTCGGCCCGTTTGGCCTACCTGGACGGCGTACTCGATACAACCGGCGTCGACGGCG
>JAZGGY010000419.1:0-2739 GCA_036480675.1 bacterium
TCGGAAAGCAGCGTTTAATTATAGTATCGGTGTTGATTACATTTTGAATTTACCATATCGCCGCCCCCTTGACAATAAAGGAGCCGCGTTCGCACTTTGTGAAAAGCGCTAACGAAACGTTACGCCCGGGTAACTAATTAATAAAGGACCGGCGCAGCCCCGCGGGCGTCTCCTTGACCGGGTAGGGCCGATATGTTATGTTTACGGAATAATTTTAAACACTTCGCTCCTTATCAAACAAGAGAGGTTCCGATGACCATCTCCCCCCACGGCGGCAAGCTGATAAACCGCATCGTATCACCCGAACAGGCCGGCGAGCTGCTGGCGCGCGCCGCCACCCTTAAAAAAGTAGCCATTGACGAGCGGACCGCATCCGACCTGGAAATGATCGGCAACGGCGGCCTGAGCCCCCTCGAGGGCTTTATGAGCGGCGCCGACTACCGGGCCGTCGTCAAAGATATGCACCTCGCGGGCGGCCTTCCCTGGACCATACCCATCACGCTGGGCGTCAACCCGGAGGTCGCCGACGATATTGCGCTCGGCGAGGAAGTCGCGCTGACCGGCGGCCCGGGCGGCGACGTCCTGGCCGTAATGACGGTGGAGGAGAAGTACGCGTACGACAAGCGCGAACGCTGCGTCGCCGTCTTCCAGACCGACGACGAAGCGCACCCGGGCGTTAAGGCCACCCTCAACATGTGCGACATCTTGCTGGGCGGCCCGTTAACGCTGCCCCGGCCCATCCCGCACCGCCGCTTCCTCGAGTACCGCCTATCGCCCGTCGAGACGCGCGCGCTGTTCGAAGAGAAGGGTTGGGATACGGTCGTCGGTTTTCAGACCCGCAACCCCATCCATCGCGCGCACGAGTACTTGCAGAAGTGCGCCATGGAAATAGTCGACGGCCTGATGATCCACCCCATCGTGGGGGAGACCAAGAGCGACGATATTCCGGCCGAGGTCCGGATGGAGTGTTACAAAACTCTGATGGACGGCTATTACGCCGCCGACCGCGCGTGCCTGGTGGTCAACCCGGCGGCGATGCGCTACGCCGGGCCGCGGGAGGCCATCTTCCACGCCATCGTCCGCAAGAACTACGGCTGCACCCACTTCATCGTAGGGCGCGACCACGCCGGCGTCGGCGACTACTACGGTACGTACGACGCGCATCATATATTCAAGGAGTTCGACCGGGCCGCACTCGAGATAACGCCCTTGTTCTTCGACCACGCGTTCTGGTGTACGAAGTGCGGCAACATGGCCTCCACCAAGACCTGCCCCCACGGCAAAGAGGACCACGTCTTCCTCTCCGGCACCAAGGTCCGCGAGATGCTGCGCGAGGGGAAGTTGCCGCCGCCGGAGTTCACCCGGCCCGAGATAGCGAAGTTGCTGCTGGAGGCGGCGAAGCGAACGCCTTAGCCAACCCGCCCGCCAAAAGCAAGGCCGTTTCTTAAACGAAATGGGAAAATTATCGCGGAAGGCCGAAGTCTTATCGAAAGCCGCCCACCCCGGGCGCTGGCGCGAGGGGCGGCTCATCTGGCTGCTAATCGTGCTGGTCGGCCTCATGATCGCGTACCCGTTCTTCGTTCACAGGCCCGCGGTTATAAGCGTATTCAACTTATTCCAGACGGCGGCCCTCTTGTTGGCAATTTACGCCGTGTGCCGCAAAAAGAAGGAATTTATACCCCTGGCCGCGGTCTTCTCGCTATTCGCGGGCCTGTCGTGGTTGGACATACTTTACCTGAAAAACCCGATCCTAAACGTCGTAATAATCCCCGGCTGGGCGATATTTTACGGCTTCGCCGTCGTCGCGGTCCTGTCGCGGGTAAGCCGCTACCGGCGGGTTACGGTAGACGAGATAGCGGGGGCGGTGAGCGCGTACATCCTCATCGGCCTTTTCTTCAGCATGTTGTTCCTCTGGATCGAGCTGCTCCAACCCGGGTCTTTTCACATAACCGCGCAAACCAATCCTAACAAGCTCGTCGACTACTCCGACTTCGTCCTCTTCAGCTTCGCAACGCTGACGACGCTGGGTTACGGCGACATCACGCCGTTGACGCACATAGCCCAGGTGGCGGCGGTGTTGGAGTCGATCATGGGGGTCCTATACGTCTCGGTCCTCGTCGGCGGCCTGGTGGGAATATTGATATCGGAGCACCTCGATAAAAAGCGCCACGCGCGCGAAGGCGACGACGCCGAGGAACCTGACGGAGATAGACATGACAACCGACCCTAAACTCGCCATCATCGGCCTGGACTGCGCGGACCCGGTGCTGGTCTTCGATAAATGGCTGGACGAGCTGCCTAACATTAAATCGATAGTGGAACGCGGCACCTGGGGCCCGCTGGAGTCCACCATCCCCGCCATCACGGTCCCGGCGTGGATGTGCATGATGACGTCGCAGGACCCGGGCCAGCTCGGCTTCTACGGCTTCCGCAACCGCCGCGACCACTCCTACGACGGCCTCTTCTTCGCCAACTCGCGGGCGGTCCGCGTGGACGCGGCGTGGGACGCGCTGGGCCGCGCCGGCAAGCAGGTCATCGTCGTCGGCGTGCCGCCCAGCTACCCGCCCAAACCTGTCAACGGCCACCTCATCTCCTGCTTCCTCACCCCCGACGCCGACAGCGAGTTCACCTACCCCGCCTCGCTCAAGGCGGAAATAATAAAGGAGTTCGGCGAGTACATCATCGACGTCGGCGACTTCCGCACCGACGACAAGGCGTACCTCCTCGAGCAGGTGTGGA